>JAGVYD010000004.1 GCA_018303405.1 Candidatus Woesearchaeota archaeon
CACATTAGGCCCAGAAGGCAGATACAATTACAGCCTTACCGCAACAACCTTTGCTGGCCAATCTGCTTCAACATCTGCAAGATGGTACACTTATGACAACACAGCGCCAACTGTATCATTCGCTCCAGCAGCAATTTCCGATGGTGCAGTGCAGAGCAGCACCTCTGTCACATTTGCGTGGAATATAAGCGGTGAACTGGATGCAGCACCAGACTGCAACTTAAGTGTATTCACATCATCCAACACACTTTCAACCAGCATTCTCAACACATCCACTTCAAACTCATCTAGTACATCATATACACTTACAATATCAACAGGAACTTATTACTGGAATGTTTCCTGCACAGACCATGCTTCAAAACTGGGTGCATCAACAACCAGAACTTTCACAATCGACAACACCAGCGACACCCTGGCAATATCATCTCCGACTTCAGGCCAGTCGTTCTACGGCCCGGCTCTGCTGAACTGGACAGCCTCTGGCAGCGGCTCTAATATGAGCTCAGTGGGCTATTACCTCGACAACCAGGTATTTGTATTTCTGCTTGGCCCGACGAGCTCACACAGCCTGAATGGCACTCACCTGCTGAACACATCCGGTGGCAGCCACACAATAATATTCAGCATGAACGATTCAGCAAACAATTGGGCAAACTCATCGTCAATCTCATTCACTATTACAATAGAAAATCTGTCAGAGACCGGCAACGAAATACAGGGCAACAATCCTGCAGTGAATGGAACATCATGGATCAATTCTTCAGGCCAATTTGTGAATGGAAGCATTGACCTCAACCAAAGCATTCTCTTGCAGCTTGTCCTGGACGACATTCTGCAGGACATTATTGTGAAAATCCCATTCAATGGCTCCAATGCAGACTGGAACAAGAGCTCAAACTTTTCAGTTGACATTAACACCTCCGGCCCAATTGCCGACCAGGTTGGCAATAAATCCGGAGTCAATGTGACAAGAATAGCATTCTTCAGGGACTTTGATTACTTCCTGAACCTTTCAGACTACAATAACATCAGCCTTATTTTCAACTCAAGCCCGACAGGCCTCGTAGTGCTCTATGTTGCTGATGACGATGGCAACGAAGTCTACAAGCTGTCGCAATGCAGCGGAAATACGCCGCCAGCTGCGGTCATAAGCACCAGCAACATGTGTTACACAAACCAATCGCAAAACACTACTTTGCACATACCCCACCTGTCAGGTGGAGCTTTGGCAAATGACACAGTGGAACCAACTGTCAATATATCGAATCCAGCCAATAACAGCGTGATTGCCAATGGTGATTTCTATCTCAGGTTTGATGTGTGGGAGGCCAATCCTGCAACAACTTTCTGCAGATATAATGTCACAAACGGCACCACAACTGCCACTTCCGGCACTCTGGCTGACTCAGATGCAACCCAGACTGGCACCCAATACACATTTGCTGTGCTGTTGTCACAATTGCCGAATTATGGGTATAATGTCACAATCAATTGTTCAGATGCAAACAACAGGAGCACGAGGCTTTACCACAACTTCACACTCACAGACACCACAACAACAAATATGACTTCCATTTCAGGAGGCTCGCCAACATCTACAGCCACTACAATAACTTGGACAACAGGGGATTATGCCAATTCGACTGTCAATTATGGCACAACAACATCGCTTGGCACCTACGCGGGCTCGGAAACATTTGAGCTGTCACACAGCGTTTCACTATCCGGACTGACCGCGAGCACCCTTTATTATTTCAGGGCAATCAGCTGTGACATCAATGCAAACTGCAATACCTCAGACCTCTACAACTTCACAACTACAGCAGCAGCATCCAGCTCAACATCATCTTCCAGCTCGAGTGGCGGCGGAGGCGGCGGCACCACAACAGAAACACCCTCGGTTTCGAAGCAATGGGACACAATCCCTCAGGGCTCAATTACAACCTATACCATCTCCAACTCATTGATCCCCGTCACAAAGCTGACATTTACAGTATTGCAGAAACTTTCAAATGCACAGCTGACGGTGAAAGCACTCGATACCAAGCCCAGCGCAACTTCAACATTGCAGTCATCAATGTATTCCAAGGTCTACAAATACCTTGAATTTGTCAAGGCTAACATTGCAGACGCATCTGTCACCAATATCCAGGTGGAGTTTACAGTGCCTGTTTCCTGGCTGAATTCAAACAGCATTGACTCCGGCCAGATTGTCCTGCTCCGATGGAACAACAATGCCTGGCAGGAGCTGGTGACCAGGAAGATAAAGTCTGATTCAACCATAGTGACTTATACTGCGTCAACTCCTGGCTTCAGCTATTTCGCAATCGCTGCCAAAGCCCAGGCGGCAGCGCCTGCTGAACAGGCGCCTGGTGAGGAGCCGACAACTGATGAATCCGCAACAGGCGGAGAGATAGCCGGAGAGGCAACCGCTGCTGGCGCAACATCTGGGCAGCCAGCTACTACCACAACAACCACAGCCACCGGCACTACAGGATCAGAGCCAGCGCAAGGAAAATCAACCTTCCTCCTCTGGTCAGTTATCATCCTGGCATTAATCGGATTTGCAGTGGCAGGCTACTACTTTGTTTACATGAAGCAGCATGACATGATTGACGAGCCAGGCCAGGAAGAGGATGAAAGCCAGCGGGGCCTGAGATAGTAATCACTCCTTTTTAATGCAAAAAATTTATAAACATTTTTCATTCTTTTTTCCATATGGCATTCTCGAACTGCGCAAATTGGCCGAAACTCACATTTTTCTTTTTTTCGCTGTCATTTTTCTTATTGGCAATTGGGATGCAGCCAACTTCTGCACTATATGAAACCAGGCTGCAATGCCCTGGCAGCGTCTGCATTGAGAATGGGGAGGTTGACATTTCCCTTCTCCTTTATCATACCAATCTCAGTGTCTGGTACACAAAGGTCGACTATGTTGATATCATCTACAACACCACAATTGCCTCTGCCAAGGACCTGAACCTGATAGTGACACCAATCAGCAATGCAAGCCTGAGCCTGCAGGGTAAGCTCCCGCCGGCACCTTCCGGGTTTGCACTCCAAATAGTCCCGTGCTTCACATTTTATCTCCTGGACGCAGAGGAAAAGGCAATTGGCAATGAAACCTGGACTTGCGGCAAGTACCCATACAGCTTGCAGATTTTCAAGGAATCACTGGTGGAATGCTTTAACACCTCTGGCTGCCGTGAGAACGAAATTTGCACAAAAGGAAAATGCGAAATGCTCAGCTGCGGCCTTTGTGAATATGTTGACAACCATGGATGCCTGCCCTATGGATGCTGCGACTCCAGGGAATGTGAGCTGGATTCCATCTGCGCCGACCATGAATGCCAGAAGCTGGAATGCGCCTCTTCGCAGAGGATATTCAACAGGACATGCATTGACCTGAACTGCCAATATGACGAAGTTGCAATGAATCATGAATGCATGCCGCTTGAATGTGCAGAGGACGAGAATCCAACTGAGCATGCATGCGTAAAAATAACATGCGGGCCCAATGAATATGCGGAAAATGGGCAGTGTTACCAGGTGCAGTGCGCCCCGAATCAGGAGATGACTTCCGATGGTTGTGCCCTGCTTGAATGCGGGCCGCTTGCCAAAATGACAGACACTGGCTGCAGAACAGATTATGCAACAATATTCCGGTGGTTTGCCGGCTTCGCGGTAATCCTTGGGCTTGCAGCATTTCTGTATTACAAGTACACCCATCAGGCAGTTCAGGCGCCTCCGCCCGGCCGTTTCTGAAATCCTCTTCCCGACTTTTGAATCGGCTTTGAGCTACCACTCTATAGTATAAGTCATTTTATTTATATAGAAAGATCAGTTAATCGCATCATGGCAGAGCTACGAAGGTCCTTGGGCTACTTTGCAATAATAAGCCTTGCCGTGGCCTCAATCATGGGCACAGGCCTGTTTTATGGCGCTGGCATTGCCCCCCAATACGCAGGCAATGCCTCGATACTTTCATGGGTTGTTCTTTCGCTTTTTGGCCTTTACATCGCTGCATGTTTTGGGGAACTAACAAGCATGTTCCCTGAGGCAGGAGGGGTTTATGAATTTTGCAAGCGCGCATATGGCCGGTTTTTCTCCTTCATCATAGGCTGGGTCGCATGGCTTGTTGGCAACATCACAACCTCCCTTATCGTTGTGGCTGCCGTAAACCTCATCATGCCGTCACACCCGGGAACAATTATTTGGAAATTTTTTATTGCAGTTGGCATCATAATCCTCCTCAACTACATTGCATTCCTTGGCTCAGAGGCAAGTGCAGCAACGCTTGTCATGCTGGCGACAGTCTCCTTTGTTGTCATCCTCGCATTTTTAATTCCAGGCTTTGGCCACATTGACCCGGCAAATTTCCAGCCATTCTTTGAGTTTGGCACAGGGGCCATTTTTGTTGCGGTATTTTTCATAGCAGAAAGTTTTTTTGGCTGGGAATCGGCAACATTCTTGTCAGAAGAAACAAACAATCCGGAAAAAGTCATACCCAAGTCCCTCATAATAGGGACTCTCATCACAGCAGTGGCCGTTATCCTGGTAAACATCGTCAGCCTTGGAGCTGTTCCCTGGCGCGAATTGGCTGGTGCGGATGTGCCCTTCCTGTATGTCGCTGGCCAAATATTCAATCCACTCACCGCAAAGCTATTGGCCATTGGCGTCTTTGTCACAATGATTAACTCAGCATTTGGCGGCGCAGTTACAATGCCCCGCCTGATTCTTGCACTGGCAAGGGACCGGCTTTTCCTTTCCCAGTTTTCGAAAATCCACAAGACCAGGGCAACGCCGTATAAGGCCATAATATTCCAGACCATTGTTTCCCTCCTTATACTCTACATGGGGTTTGGCAGTTATTTTCTCCTGCTCAGCCTGCTTTTGCCATTGGGATTTATCATGTATGCGTTTGTGCTTTTGGCTGTGCCTATCCTGAGGAAAAAAATGCCGGGCATGAAACGGCCATTTAACGCGCCTTTTCCTATAATTGGGCCAATTATCAGCGTCATGTTCATCTTGTACCTGGTTGTCAAGTGGATTGCATATGAGCCGAATGCTTGGTCTGTCCTCTCGCTCGGGGTTTCCCTTGTCTTCTTTGGCTTTCCGCTTTATTTCCTCATATCGCTGTACTATGACCCTGAGATGATTACTGAAGCCAATGACATTGTTGCATATTTTACTCTCTTTACTGAGAGGATATCCCTGCCCGGCAAGGTAAAGAAGGAAATATTGGCAATCCTGGGCAGCCTTAAGGGAAAAACCGTGCTGGAATACGGCTGTAGCGTCGGCACCCTGACTTTGGACCTGGCCAGGGCAGTTGGCCCGGATGGCCGGCTGTATGCTGTAGACCTTTCAAGGAATGACTTGAAAATCACCCAGAAAAGGATTGAAAAGCTTGTTTGGAGCTCGAAGGAGAGGATACACGGCAGGGTCACGATAATCCATGATGACCAGCAGGTCTATCGCCTGCATTCAGGGGTTTCCTATTCAGATGTGATTGTTTCAGTGGGCATGCTCGGTTACATCCAGGACATAGAGAAAATGCTGCGCGAGTTTTATTCAATCCTCCCGCCAGATGGGAAAATCTGCTTTGTCGAATATGGCGATTTTTTTAAGCTGATCCCGAATGTGGAATGGCTGTCCAAGAATGAGGTTGTCTCAGAGGTTTTCCGGCGCGCAGGATTCTCTGTCCAGGTTGAAAGGAAGAAAGGCCTTTTCTGGAATTATATCTATGTCTATGGCATAAAGTCCCATGAAGCCATAACTTTAGTCTGATTGTTACTGGTATGCAGGGTTCCAGGCCGTGCCTGGCCGTGGCAATCCTGCCTTGCCTTGAGGCTATCCAGCCTGCATTTCAATAATATTTATAAACTTGTTTCATTTAGGATAAATTGATCAGCAAAATGTACAAGGAAATATTATACGCAGTCTATATCATGTTGTGTGTTTACCTAATCTTCAGGCTATTTTCAAAGCTAGGCAAGCCCAAGTCATCTGTCAGGGATGAGATAAACGAAATTCTGAATTCTGATAAGTACAAAGTCAAGGGAAAATTCGAGGGTTAAACCTGTTTTCCATGGATGGGCTTTCTGCCTTTTTATTCTTATTCCGCAGTCCTCAATAAAATATTTAAAGTGTTAGTCCACTTATAAGCAAATGGAGCTATTGCTGATTTTGCTGATTGTGCTGCTGCTGGCGCACGGCTTTGCTGAAATTTGCAGGCTGCTCAGGCTTCCAAGGGTCGTTGGCCAGATCATGGTTGGCATAATACTTGGCACGCCTTTTGTCAGCAGCTGGGTCTTGACAAATGAAAACATGGAGATTATCACCTCTCTTGCTGACATCGGGATTATCCTGCTGTTTTTCTTCGTCGGCCTGGAAATAAACCTGCTTGAATTCGAGAAAAATGCCAGGGAGTCGCTCAAAATCTCCCTGCTTAACACTTCTATACCATTTATTCTGGGAATTGCCCTCAGCCTCTCATTTGGGCTGCCAAAGGTCACTGCGCTCCTTATTGGCGTCGCGCTTTCTGTAAGCGCGCAATCCATCTCAATTGATTTCCTTGAGGAGATGAAAATGCTTAAGAGCAGGGTGGGGCAGCTGATAATAACCGCCGGGACTGTTGACGATCTCATTGAGCTTATCCTGGTAAGCGTTGTTTTGGCCATGCTGCACACTGCCATTGGCGGGACAAGCATAATCCTGCTTTTGGGCAGCATCCTCCTGTTCATTGTCCTTGTCCTGATTGCCAGGGCTTTTCTCATACCTAAGGCGCTTAAGTACTTTGAACAGTCAAAAAATGAAACATCCTTGTTCACGGGAGGGCTTATCATCACTCTGATCATGGCTGTGTTTTCAGAGAAATTGGGCCTCGGCTCATTGATTGGCGCTCTTATAGGGGGTGTCCTGGTCAGGCAAATACTGGTAGCCAGGGGCACAAAGCAGGGCATTGTCCAGACAGAGAGGATGACATCAATCATGCGCACCATCTCTTTCGGGTTCCTTGTCCCGATTTTCTTTGTCTGGGTGGGGCTTAACACAAACCTGTCGGGCATTATTGACAACCTGTGGTTCACGCTTGCCATCACAGTCATAGCATTTGTCGGGACAATCGGCGGGACTGTGCTTGGAGTCTTATGGAGCAAAGGAAGCAGGCATGAGGGCTATATAGTCGGCTGGGGCGTTAATCCCAAGGGTGATGTGGAGCTTGTGATTGCATCCCTTGCCCTGCAAAAAGGCATCATATCCTCCTCTATCTTCTCATCCATAATTTTCATGGCATTTGTCACAACATTGGTAAGCCCAATTGTATTCAGGTGGCTTGTAAAGAATTACAGCACCAGGGAATCAGCATCCACAGTTTCCCAGGTAAAGGCCCTGCATGCAAAAAAGTCGTAGAGTGTAGTAATGCTCTTGGACCCTGAAATTCGGAATACCTCGGGCGGGACCAAAGAATAACGAAATAAGATCAATCTTTAAATCTTTAAGAAAAATTACCTGCTTGAGTCTGCCTGCCTTTCAAGCTCCTGTTTTTTCGCTATTGCTGCAGACATCATGCTCAGGTTTTTGGCGGCAATGATTTCATCTGCAAGGGTCGTGATTATTTTTTTCTTGGAGTTGAATGCCTTTGAATATGCTCCCTGTGTCATGTACCTAAGCGCAACATCAATCCTTCTTTGCGGCGACGCTTCGACAGCTTTTGGATATCTTGCTCCACCATATTCAATGCTAATTATCTCCTCTCTTGGAGCAGCATTCTCAATTGCCTTAACCAGCACCCTGATTGGGTTCTCCTTGGTTTTTTTCTCAATGAGCGTAAATGCCCCTTCCACAATTTTGGATGCGGTGTGGGCCTTGCCGGTAAAGCTCCCTGAGCTCCTGTAATGCTTCTTGCTCTTATGGCCGGAATTCATGAGCTTGTTGACAAGCCTTTCAACAATGAACACCTTTGACTTGTGGAACTTGTTGCCTGCATATCTTGCGCCGGTTTTTGGCGCGAGCTTTGGCTCAAGAGTTATATACGGCCTTAAGCCTATGTCAACAACTTCAATTCCCTGTGTATCCCATTTTCCAAAAGCTTTCAATGCTGAGCTTTCCATGTTAAACATCCATTTGAAGTGTAAGGCCTGCCGTTTTATTGCCTTATTTTATGAAATTATTTTCTAGCTTTCTCAATTATTCCCTTTAGCAATGCATCCAGGCTTTGGTCATTCACTTTGATAACCTGCCACCTGACGCCACCAATATCCCCTTTAGCCTTGCCCATCTTTCCGCCAATGCACTCCACCAAAACTTCATCATGTTCGTCGACCAGCTTGGTGGCTCCGTCACCGGGCAGGAATGCTGTTATCTGCCTTCCATTCTTGAGAAGCTGTATCCTGGCGCACTTTCTCATGGCTGAGTTAGGCTGCTTTGCTTCCAATTGGACTTTTTCGAGGACAATCCCCTTGGCCTGGCTTGCGCCCTCCAATGGATCAGCCTTTTTCTTGAGGTCCAAGACTCTCTTGACAAACCACTTGTCATGCCATCTGCCGACATTGCGCCTTTTCTTGAGGCTTTTTGCAGTGTTTAATCCGTTTGCTTTGTTTGCCATGTTTTCACATTGCCTTTCTCATATATTGTCCATGATACCGGTCAAACTTGGTAATTGCACCCATTTTTAAACCTTTCCACAGTTATAGTCGGCATTGCATGCTCAGGGGAAGGGAGGAGCCGGACCATGATATCATGGGCGCATTTGCCCTAAATGACCCTTATTTCCTTAATCTCAAAATATCTTTTGACAACAGCTTCTGTTGCCCTCAAATTGCTGGCATTCCTGCCGATAAGCATGCTTTTGGTATGGACATCAGGCCCTTTTATTATAATCTGATTTTGCTCATTGATGCTTATTTCCTGGGCTTGCAATGGATATATGAGGCTTTTGATAAAATCAACAAGCACAGGCTTGAATTCCACTATCCTAACCTTTTTTTTAAGCATTCTCTCGAGCCTCTTGACATTCGACCCGTGTTTGCCAATTGCCCTTGCTATCTCATTTTCCTGCACAATAAACGTCAGCACACTATCGCCGATAATGCAATCCTTCAGCTTGGCACCTGTTGTTTGCTCGAATATCGAGATAAAGCCCATGGCTTTTATGTCATATTTAATCCTGTCCAATTTAAACCCTCAGGAGCCCAACAACAGAAATAGAAAACGGCTTTTTGCAGATTGTGCCCAATTCATCATTCGGCATTTCCAGGTTCACGATGGTCACGCCTGCTATCTGGCTGTAATGCGCGAAGTCATCCTTTACGCTTTGCGGGCAGTTGGTTGTGATGTAAACCTTTTCAAGCCTGCCGCTCCTCAAGGCCCTCATTGCCAAATCTGTGCCTATTGCTAGCCTTTTGGTTTCGAGATTCTTCCTTATTTCAGTTACAATGTTTTGTGAATTTTCGCTCTTTGCCATTTTTATGCAGTGTGCCCCTTAAGCTGTTTCCTGAAAATTAAGGAGAATTTTGGGGCTTTTTAAGCCTTTACCTTTTCCGAGCATTGCTGCCGTGCTCAAAACAGGCACAGCTCGACTGTAAGATTAAAATGTTTGGAATTTTCCACTAGTTTCTAACTGGTGGCCGGAAAGCCGATGTCAAACTTTCAAGTGAAAAATTCCTAACATGCTCAAGAACCACGAGGTCTGCGGAACCAAACATGACATTCCACCGGTCGTTTGCTTTAGCAAACCGACGAACAAAGTGACTCCGTCTGACCGGTGGTTCTTGACAATCCTACTTACTTCTCCTGCTTATTTTCCTTGACAACTAACTTTGGCATGCCTGTCCCGACCGGGACTGGCTGGTTTATCATGACATTTTCCACAACAGAGTCAAGGTTGTCGACTTCCCCGACCATGCTGGCTTCAATGATGTGCTTGATTGGCGTTTCGAAGCTTGCCCTTGCCAGTACGCTTGACTTGTCGCTCACAACGCCGTATCTTGAGATGCCCCTGATGTCGCCATTGACGCACATTGTGTCAGCAACGAGCATAATATGCCTTATGTCAACATTCAGTCCCTGGCTCTCAATGACCTTGTAGACTTCATTCACTATTGCCTGCCTTGCCGCTTCAATCCCAAGCACCTGCGCAACTTCAAAAATATCATTTGTAATTGTCCTTGACACATCAACTATGTCTATTGCCATCACATCCTTGAGGTTTGAGCCCGCAGTGATGATGACAAACTCCTCCTCTCTTTTCACTGGCAATACCTGTGTAATCCCCTTTATGCCGCTGATGTGCAGTTCCCTGAGCTTTTCCTTGACCAAGTAGACTGAATTCAGGTTTTCATCCTTTCCCTTGGCCCTGATGATGAGATTTTCCCCTGACCTTTTCAAGGTGTAACCCTTCAGGGCTTTTTCAATGGCCTTGCCAATTGTCGCAGGTGAAAGCTCGAGCAGGCTAATTTTTTCCTGGTTGAAGACCAGCTCAAGGCTCAGCTCCGCAATATTAATAATAAACTCATTCACAATATCCGCAACCTTGGTCTCCTTGATGGTCTGGGCAATTTTCTTGATGTCCTTGCCCTGGGAATATGGCTTTTTGAGGTAAATCTCCATCATGGGGGTTGAAACTGTGCTGCGCGCATCCAGAATCTCAATTATTCTTGGCAGGCCCATTGTGACATTCATCTCTGAGACGCCTGCGAAGTGGAATGTATTCAGCGTCATCTGGGTGCCTGGCTCCCCGATGGACTCTGCAGCCACAAGCCCAACAGACTCTCCCGGGTCTATTTTAGCTGATTCATATTCATTCAGTGTGGCTTCAATAACCTTTTTGGTCTTTGTCTCTGAAAGGTCCTTGATGCTTTCTCTTAGTTCATCAGCTATCTTGGCTGGAAGTTTTTCCGCTTGTTCCTTTGTTAGGCTCATTTTTATGACCTCTGTTGATTATCCCTATCAAGTATTGTCCACAATTCTCTGGACATTGATTATTCCGCCTTCGCTTTTGGCAACGTCGATGCCGTCTTCGCCATAACTGAACTGCACGATTCGGCCGCTTGCATCCCTGACAGTGCTGTCATACTCCACTTTCAAATCCTGCAGTGCATTTGCCAGCCTCCTGTACAAGTAACCTGATTTTGGAGTTCTCAGCGCAGTGTCCATTAAGGAGTCCCTGCCTGTTATCCCCATGAAAAAGAATTCATGTGGCTTAAGGCCTGACTTGAATCCCTGCCTGACAAATCCCCTTGCATCCGGGCTCAGGTCATTTTTCTTGAAGCATGAAAGCGTTCTGTTCTTGTAGCCCCTTTCAATCCTCTTGCCCCTCATAGCCTGCTGCCCAACGCAGGCAGCCATCTGGGCGAGATTCAGCAGGTTGCCCCTTGCGCCGCTCTTTGCCATGACCATAGTGGATGTTGTCTGGTTTGCAAACTGCGCGACTACTGAGCCCGACTCATTCCTTGCCTTGTTGAGGAGTTCAAGGATTTTCAGCTCCAGGGTCTCGCTCACAGTCCTTCCAGGGAAAGCATCTAGCTCACCTTTGTGGTAGGCCTCAATAAGCTCCTTGACATCATTTTCAGCCTTATTCAGGATTTCCCCAATCTTGTTCCTGGCTTCTTCCGGCAGGTCCGTGTCTGAAATTCCGACTGTAAATCCCACTTTGTTCAGGACCTTAATCCCGAGCCTGAAAATCTTGCCGAGAATCTGGATAGTCTTGTCTGCGCCATAAATCTTGTGCAAATTTCTCAGCAAAAGCCCTGAGCCTTCGCCCAGGTTCTTCTTGTCGATTATGCCAGATTCCATAATGCCGTTCTTGATGACAACATTGGCATCAACATTTTTTCTCCCTCTTTCAATGAAGTTAAAATCATCCGGGATAAGCACGCTGAAGATTTCCCTTCCGTTCACCTTGGTTCTCTTCGGAAGCTTTGACGCATCGCTGACTCCGATTGATAAGAGCAGGTCAACTGCCTCATTCCTTGGCATTTCCAGCGTTTTGGTGAGAATATAATTCCCGGAAATCGCGTCCTGAATGCATCCCATGACGCTCAATCCGTACCTCGGGCTGATAAGCTGTGTCTGGACTTCCATCAGGATTTCAGCTTCTGCCCTTGCTTCCTCAGTCTGCGGGATGTGCAGGTTCATTTCGTCGCCGTCAAAATCAGCGTTGTATGGGTGGCAGACAGCCGGGTTGAGCCTCAATGTCTTATGCGGCAGCACCCTCACCCTGTGGCACATCATGGACATCCTGTGCAGGCTTGGCTGCCTGTTGAAGATTGAGATGTCGCCGTTCATGACATGCCTTTCCACGACATAGCCAGGCTGGATTTCCTCCAGTAATTGCTCCTTGGTTTCATCGGTTATCTTTTTCTTTTTTCCATCTGGCCTGACAATGTAGTTCGCACCGGGGTATTCCGCTGGCCCTCTCCTGATGAATTCCTTGAGATAATTCATGTTCCATTCAGTTACTGTCTCAGGGACTGACAGCTTCATTGCAATAATTTTTGGCACGCCGACCTCATTCAGGTCAACATTGGGGTCAGGGCTGATAACAGTCCTTGCTGAGAAGTTGGTTCTTTTTCCGGCGAGATTGTGCCTGATCCTCCCTTCCTTGCTCTTTATCCTTTCTGTAAGTGTCTTGAGTGGCTGGCCGCTCCTGTGCCTGGCAGGCGGGAGCTGCACAATGTTATTGTCAAAAAATGTTGTGATGTGGTACTGGAGCAAGTCCCATAAGTCTTCGATGATTATTTCCGGCGCACCGGCATTGATGTTTTCGAACAGCCTTTGGTTGATCCTGACAATGTCGCCCATCTTGTGCGTAAGGTCGTCCTCGCTCCTTTCACCGCTTTCAAGCGTGATGCTGGGCCTCATCGTGACTGGCGGTATAGGCAGGACAGTCAGCACAGTCCACTCAGGCCTCATAAACTCAGGGTTAATGCCGAATAGCCAGCAATCCTCATCCGGAATCTTCTCCAGCCTTGTCCTGATTTCAACCGGGCTGACCCTCTTGTCGCCTTCAATCAGCGTTGTTGGCTTTTCAAGGGTAATCTTTTGCTGCCTTGCATTGCAGTGCGGGCATTTGTTCGAGGTTTTTGTCGACTGGATTATCTCCTTTATCTTATCCCTCCTCGCGCTCATGCCTTTTTCTGCTTCAATCTCATTTAGTGACTGCAAATATCTCCCCAGCTTGTTTTTGGGAACAAGAATCCTTCCGCAGTCCCTGCATGTGGACCTCAGCAGGTTCAATACCAGGGAAGTGAATTTAACATGGATGATTGGCCTGGCCAGCTCGATATAGCCAAAATGCCCAACGCATTCCTTCAGCTTGGAGCCGCAGGTCTTGCATCTCAATCCTGGGTCAATGACACCCAGCCTGATATCCATTAGCCCTCCATCAACAGGATAGCCCTCTTTGTCATAAAGCTCAGGTGTGACTATTTTGGCAGATGCCATTTTTTTCAGGAGCTTGGGTGACAGGACGCCAAATACAAGGCTTTTGACATTCTTGAAAATGTATTTTTCGAATTCCTCAATGTACTCCTGCCTCTTTTTTTCCTCTTCAGGATTGGGCTTCTCATCAGAAAAGTCCTCATCCTTCATTGGCACTTCATCTGCCTTGGCAATCATCTGGGTTTCATCTTCTACCATTTTGCACCTTTATTATCATTAAATCCTTTCATCATTAACTCTCAGTACTTGCTCTTCAGCTGCATCTTTGGATAAATGCAGAGTGATTTTAACTCGTCAAGCAAAAGCTTGAACGCATAGCTGATTTCGATATTTGTGATATCCACATTGTCTCCGCAGATGCCGCAATAGCTCTTGTTCCTGTATTCATCATGGATGGCAATCAATCCGCATTGCTCGCATACCGGGACAACTGTCTTGTCTGAGTCAAACCTTTCCTTGAGCAGCATTGCAGCGCCATGCGCAACAAAGGTATCCTTTTCCATCTCTCCCAGCCTCAGGCCGCCTTCCTTTGCCCTTCCTTCAGTTGGCTGCCTTGTCAACAGCTGGATTGGGCCCCTTGCCCTTGAGTGCAGCTTGTTGGCCACCATATGCTTGAGCTTGAGATAATAGACTTCGCCGATGTAAATCCTTGCGTGCAATTTCTCGCCAGACACTCCATTGTACATTGTTTCCATCCCATTGTCGCGGAAGCCAAGCTGCAGCAGCTCCTTTCTCAGGTTCTCTTCGGGTTCAGCCTCAAAAGTTGTGCCGTCAATGAGCCTTCCGGCAAGGCCTGCCAGTTTTCCGCCCACAAGCTCAATCAGGTGGGCCATGGTCATTCTCGACGGAATTCCATGCGGTGAAAATAAAAGGTCCGGGATGTTCCCGCTTGCTGAAAAAGGCATGTCTGTTTGCGGCACAATCAATCCTACAACTCCTTTTTGCCCGTGCCTTGATGTGAACTTGTCCCCAATTTCCGGGATTCTTTCATCCCGCATCCTGACCTGGACAAGCTTGTTGCCTTCCTCATTTTCAGTGAGCAGCACCATGTCAACCACGCCTACTTCGCCGTGCTTAAGCGAGACAGAGCTTTCCCTTCTGGTGTTTGATGCAAGGTTATATTCGTCCAGGCTGCTCAGGAATCTCGGCGGCGAGGTTTTTCCGATGACAACATCGCCTTCTTTGACATTTGCTTCAGGGTAGACAATTCCATCCTCTTCAAGGTATCTGTAGTCCCTTTCAGACTTGTATCCCTTGACATCCTTGTCCGGAATGCTGATTTTATCGGTCAGCCCGCCGGAATATCTCAATTCCTCGGCGATTGCCGGCCTGAAATACGTTGACCTGCCAAGGCCTCTTTCAACAGAGCTCTTGTTGAGGACAATCGCGTCCTCCATGTTATAGCCTTCATAGGCCATTATTGCGACCACAATGTTCTGGCCTGCCGGATGCTCAGCATAGTTGCTGACGTCGTGCATCAGGCTCTTGACCAAAGGATACTGGGGAGTGTGAATCAGGTTTACGTCCATGTCCATCCTGACATGGTAGTTTGCAGCATAAAATCCCAATGCCTGCTTCTGGTTTTTGCTTCCGGCATTCAGCCGTGCTGATTGGTTGAAATTGCCATAAGGCACCAATGATGTTGTCAGGCCGAGCATGGCCAAGGGGGTAATCTCAAGGTGCGTGTGGTCTTTTGTAAGCTCATTCTCATAGAATGCCACCAGTGAATTTTCCTCTTCGCTCGCATCCAGGTATTCAAGGACACCCTGGCTCACAAGGTCAGACCATGCAATTTCTCCCCTTTCGATTTGCTGCATATGCTTGTCAGTAAGCATGGATTTTCCGTCATTTACAACAATGAGCGGCCTCCTTGCCCTTCCTCTCGTAGAATCCAGATAAACCTCATTGGCATTCTCATCAAATTGGACATTGATGATGTGGGCAATTTTTCCCTTTCTTCTTTCGCCAATAATCTGCCCGACAAAATCCCTTGGATTGTCAACTGTCCCGACAAACCTTCCATTGAGATAAACTTCGCTTGCCATTGTTATCACGTCATGTCTTCTGCCAGGCAGCATGCCCGGGTTATTTCATTCCCTTGAGCCCCATGGGCTTAATCTGCCTGATTATTTCCTCTTCATCAGCGTCAGGAGATACTGAAACCAGCAATGCCAGGTTTTTTCTCAGCCCGATATTTGTACCTTCCGGGGTTTCGATTGGGCACAGCCTCCCCATGTGGGTGGCGTGCAGCTCCCTTGCCTCGAAATTTTCCTGGCTCGCGCTCAGGGGCGAAACAACCCTCTGGAGGTGGGACAAGGTTTCCAGGAAATTGAGCCTCTGTATTCTCTGGCTGATTCCCTTTCTTCCGCCTACCCATGAGCCTGTTGCCATTGAGCTGTAAATCCTCTGGGTCAGCAATTTGTCCCTGATAACGCTCTTTATCGAGGGGAATTTCCCCCTCTTGACTATTCTCTGGAAATTGTAAAGGATGTCAGCGATGAGAACTTTCAGGTTGACCCTGAACAAGTCAGCCATAAGGTCTCCGCTTAGCTTGAGGCGCTTGTTCATGTAATGGTCCTTGTCATCAACCGGGAGTTCCTCTCGGCTCACCCTTATGTACTTCTTGAGCATCTTGCACAGGTTGTAGGCCTTGAATATCCTTTCTTCCCTTCGTGTCCCAAGGTGGGGCAGCAGGTATTTGTCCAGAACTTCCTTGATCCTCTCAACCCTTATTTCCCTGGACTGCGTGATGCCGATTTTCTTGGCAATATAATCCAGTGCATCCTCTTCAGACTTGATTGAGACAAACTCGTAAAGGTTTACAAGCACTTCATCGCTTGGCTTTTCCGGCGAGACAAACTTCATTATCTCCTCGTCTTTCAGGAGGCCGAGCGCCTTGAGCACTACAATCAGCGGGACTCTCTTCACTCTTGTGAATGTGATATAAAAAATTCCATCCTTCATCCTTTCAATGCTGTGCGGAATCTTGAAAGACCCCCTCTCAGAAAACATCTTGCCGACATAGGAGCTGGGCCCGATTGAGGTTTTTTCCACCATCATCCTGTTCGGCGCCAGGTCCTCAATTATAACCAGTGCCTTTTCTGTCCCGTTGATGATGAAATATCCGCCCGGGTCAGTCGGGTCTTCGCCTCTTTTGCTCAGCTCTTCCCTGCTCATCTTTGACAGGTGGCAGTACTTTGACTTGAGCATGATTGGGATGTTGACTACCTGTGTTGTGAAAGTCTCCCTTTGCACGCCATTGATGTGCGCGCTGACATCAATGAAGCACGGGGCAGAATAGGTTATTTTCCTGAGCCTGGCCTCGATTGGATAGACAAACCTCTTGGATCCGTCAGCCTCTGTAATCTCAGGCTGGGTTACCCAGATCTTGTCAAACCTGATTTTGAATTCATCAATGTTATGGGGGATAATTGTCGGCTCAATGTCATTGTTCTCCTCAATTATCTTTTGAAGCTCGACATCGATAAAATTGTTGAACGACATGATATTCGACTCAACAACAGAGTGCTCGTCGAAATATTTCTTGATCATGACCTGCGATTTATTCATTGGTGACCACCCTGTAATACGCGCTTTCGCCCGCTGTCTGGCTCTTCCTCATGATTTTCACGATATCGCCAGGCTGCAATTTCAACGACCTTATCCCATGGTCATTCTGATAAATTTTTGGCAGTTCCTTGAGGGTGATGTTATACTTTGCCAGAATTTCCTGCTTTTCCTTCTCGCTCACTTTCATGTGCTTTGGAAGCAAAATATGTTCCTTGATCTCCAAGTTTGAAACGCCTTTTTTCCTTCGCATCTTCCCCCTCTTAGATTCCGTGAGCACCCTTTGAAAATCTGCTGAGCTTCATTTGGTTTTTGACTCTCATTATTTGAAAAATGGTGGGCCGGACGAGACTTTCTGGGCATTTCTGCCATTCGAACTCGCGACCGCCTGATTAAAAGTCAGGCGCTCTATTGCCCAACCACTGCCAGGATTTTGCCCCGGGCAGAGTTTCCAGGCTGAGCTACCGGCCCACGATTCTGATGAACGTAAGCCGGAGCAACGCTCCGGCCAATGAACGCCCTGGCCGGGATTTTCTCAAGCATAACACAGCATTCCGCTTTTATTGCTCATTCGAACCCGGGTCGGGGCCTCGACAGGGCCCCATGATAGACCAACTACACTACCAGGGCATACAGAGCCTGAAGGCGTGATATAACCCTTACTATTGCTCAAAAAACGTTATAAACGTCCCTTTAGCTAATAGAAGGATTCTTCGACCATGTTCGCGCTATTGTGTCTCCATTTATAAAGCTAATGTTTTGTCCCTGCATTCTCGACGATAATGATATATGAAAATAAGCAAATTAGGGGGGTATATAAAGCTTCTGAAAAATAATATGGATTCTGATCGTAACCTACTAAGAACATTATCAGCTATCACGCTTATTCTGTCTGGTGTTCGGAGCCAATACCTGCCATTATCGTCTTTTTAGCATCGGCATACCTCTCTTTCATTTTTTCAATAACTTTCTTCGCTATTTTGATATATTCGTTATCAACATCATCCTGGGAAGATAAACCAACATCGCTGTTGCCTCCATATTTTTGACCATCCTTCAATGTCACATAATACCAATCGTTGAATGGCCCAGAGGCATATTCATATCTTGTCGTATCGCCTTTTCCGTCAACTGACATGAATTTAATTTCATTTGGGTCAAAGCTGGCTTGTGACACCGTGTCAAAAATACTTCTCACGTCGGTTGCTTCAATTATGCCGACCAGCGAACCTTTTCTATTTGTTCCATCCGAGGAAAAAATTTCCATTTTTTCATTATGGTGGCCATCACTTTGCCTGTTCTTGTAAAAAACCCATGTTTGGCCATCCACTGCAGTCTCCCCTATCTTGACATATTTGCCGGGCTCATTGGCAGCGCAGCCAGGCAGCACACTCTGCAGAAAAATTAAACCGGCTGTCCCAATTGGCGCTACATATTTCTGAGCCAAATTATCCAATCCTTCCCTGCTTTTCTGGTAAGCCGCTGTAAATTTATTTGCCATGCGACGATAAAAGGGATTTATCTTTATAAACCTTTGCATTTTCACTACTATTGAATAGTTATATAATCTATCCATTGGTAAACTCAAATGCCCACCCGCAGGCATCTGCTGACAGCAAACAGAAATCATATGTACCCTATCTGTGTGACTTCGTATATTGCTTTGAGCAAAGGAATCGCATCCCTATCAGTATCCCACTTATGACTATAGGTTGTCCATCCATTGCTGGTAAATCCAAGGTAATTAAAACCGACTGAAGTTTTTGGGACCTCTTCAAAAGAACCACTTTGTCGTTCAGTTGTATGTTTTGTTTCAAATATAACCGGCGTGCCAAAAATTTCAACTTCACATTCGAGCAGGTCGCCAATTGTCATTGCAGGAAGTAATTCCAGGTCGAGTGCAGAACCATCACTTCTAATAGAAATTATGTCTTTTTTCTTAACAGCTTCTTCAAATGTCATCCCTCTCATAAAACTGACACAAGTGTCAGGAATTTAAATCTGTGCAATCAATAATCAAGATAAACTTAAAGAAAAATAAAAAGAATCCCGCGGGGGGGATTCGAACGCCCAACCTTTCGGTATCAGCTGACTGCTGGTCATTCCTGGCATTATCATGCCTTGGTCAAGCAGCGCTATTGTTAGCTACAGCCGAACGCTCTACCGTTGAGCTACCGCGGGATCGAATATGAAGAATTTCAGTCGGTATTTAAAATTATTCGTTTATCAAATAACTTAATGCATTACTCACTCTATCAGAATTCCCCTCATATCCACCTTATTCGAGGTCACAATGACTTCCTTGCCTTTCTTGGTGACGTACTTTACAACTGCATGCTGCAGGTTAAATCCGCCAAGCACGCTCAGCCTTGACTTGACATGGTAGGTTATCAGCCTTTCCTCGTATGGCTCCAATGCCGCCAGGTCCCAGCTGATGCTTATTGCTGACCTTCCTTTTGTGATTGCAGTTGGCCTCAGCGTCCCCACCTCAAAGTCCCTTTCCACCTCTGCAATTGTGGGTATTTTGTCGACAATCTTTATGTTTTCGAGGGTTCGTTCGCTCCTGTTTTTGAGGTGTATGATTATCTTCAGCCCGGCAATGCCACCTTCCTTGGCAAGCACCTTGGAGACATCCTTCACGATGACAATCGGGCTTCTGAGCCTGTAATAAAGCACAACCATCACAATAAGGGCAATGATTATGACCAAAATCGGCCGGTAGTTCTTGGTGATTGTAAAAACTTCAGAGTCCCGCCTGTTGCCCTCCTTGGCGTCCAGCTCAATGTTCCACAAGTAATAATATTTTCCATCTTCCTTGGCAAAATCACCCTTCGGGGTTGTCGTCGTGAACAATCTGTCGAGCAATGATGCCTCCAGCCGTATCTCAGCCTCTTTTTTGATGTTGCCGTCATTCGAAACAGTCTCCGTAATCACTTCTTTCATGAACCTGTTTTCCACCTGATGGTCCCGCAAAATTGTCGCATATGATATGATTTCAAACTCTATTGGTTCTGGCTGTTTTTTTGGGTAAACCTGCCCGTCATCGCCAATTGTCTCCACTTTGACATACAGGGTGTCTTTTTGCGGGGCAATGCTCTCGTCAAAAGAGATTGTGAAATCCACAATCTTCTCCTCCAGGGGGCCGAGCGTTGCAACTCCTCTCTTTTCGACCAGTCCCTTTTCGCTAAGTATAGTGATATCAATTCTTGTTAAGTTCCTCAAGTTCAGGTTTTGCAGGAGAATTTTCACATTCGCGCTATTCCTCGGGTCAATGCTTTTCACATTCACGTCCGCTGTTGCCAGAAGGTCTGGCGGATATTGTTTGACCAGGGAATCCTGGGAAACGACATTCACAATGACCGGCAGGGTTATTTTTTCTTCACCAGCTTCAACAATAACTGTCAGCTTGTATGAGCCAAGCGGCTTGCTGTAAATCCCCTCTCTTTTCACTTCTCTGACTCTGAGGAGGTACACTCCCTGCTGGCCCTGCGCCAGCTCCACCCTGTTATTGACGCTGGGCTCAACAGTCACTTCCCAGTCAAGGCTGTCCAGTGTCCTTATATTGACTGTCTGGCCTGGCCCGGAATTGGATATGGTCAGCGTATAAGTTGCAAAGCTTCCTTTTCCCGCAACAACATAGCCTGTCACAGACTTATAGGTCGCCTCCAAATCAGCAGCGGCTGCAATGCCAGCCATGGCAAGAAGCAATCCAAGAACTATGAGGGTTTTTGTAAGATTTGCCGACGCAGCCATGCCTAACACCAAGCTCAAGAACAGGTTTTACTTATATATATACTTTGTGGTAGTGATATGTACAATAAATTCATGGAGTTCGAGGGATTGTAACGAAGTGGAAATCCCTCCAAGACTAATTCGGGTGTTAACTGACCGTGTCACTGAGATTTTTAGTAAAATCTCGTAAAAACAGGGGAGGCCCAAAGCCTCCCAACGCGACTCGCTGCAGGGATTAATTTCGCTAACTGGAATACAAAGCATGGAGTTCTGGGTATTGAGCAAAGCGAAATGCCCACAAGACTAATTTCGGTGTTAACGGACGAAACCGTTATGGGGCTGCCCGGATTCGAACCGGGGTCGGACGCACCCCAAGCGCCAGTGATACCAGGCTACACTACAGCCCCAAATATAATACTCTATTCAATTTACTAGCAGCGACCAGAAACATTGCTGGCAGCAGAGCTCAGAGGGCTTTATGCCCTCTCTGTTTCTATCAAATCTTAATAAAGATTTGCCAGGGCTACACTACAGCCCCAAATGATGATGTTCTTCCTGATGGGTGCTTTATGGTACACATAGGATAACATATTCCATTAAAAACCCTTTTATTTTCCTTTATTCATTTTCTTTGCCCTGGTAGCAGAATAGCTGAGCTGGATATCTTCATCGTAATCATTTTTCTTTGGGCTTTTTTTCAGGAATCCCATCAGCTGTTCCTTATCCAGTTTGCTGAAAATTGTCTTTCTAAAATTCGGCATATGGTCTTCAATATAATGTGACCCAAAAAGAGTCAACGAATACAGCAATACCCCTACCCCGAACAAAATATAGAACACAGTGAAAATTTTTGAAATATCTGTTGTCGGGTGCAGATCGCCAAAGCCCACAGTTGTCAGCGTAGTGGCAGAAAAGTAAAAGGCGTCAAGCCACCTCCATCCTTCTGCGCTATGGTAGAAAACCGTGCCAACAATTATAAGGCCAATAATCACTACCAGCATAGATGCTATTTTCTTATCATACTCGTCCATTGTTCAAATGCATACAGACTTATTTATATTTTTAACCATTAATCCACCAGCAAGATTTATAAGAATGTGCTGATTTCAGTGCATCATGGCAGGCAATGTTTCAATCAGGATTTTCCCGAGGATTCTGCTTTGGTCAATTCTCCTGGCCATCGCATCCTCTATGGCATCAGCCGGCATTGATTTTACCTATCAATGCTCTGACGAAAACTGCATGGAAGGCACGCCGATAGAATACAATGTTTATCTGCGCAACACAGCCAACTTCACACTGACTTTTGACAAGCTTGTTTTGGGCAACAAGGATTTCAATATAATCATCGACTTTGACATTTCTCCTGCGGTCACCCTTGCGCCTGGAGAAAGCCATTTTTACAATTTTAGCAGGCTAGTCAAGGCCTTGCCGGACAATAGTTACACCCTGACAGTCCAGCCTTGCTTCCAGGAAGTCAAAATGGCAATTAATGAGAATTTATCCAGCGTCTACACATTTTGCTCAGAAGGCACGTACAATATCCCAATCCTCCCTCTTGCCAAAATCAACTGCAATTCATCCAGCGATTGCGGGTCTGATGAAACCTGCTTCTTTTTCAGGTGCAAGGCCTTGTCGTGCGGGGACGGTCTTGTGGCGCGAAACCATGAATGCGCTGAAAAGCCGGCTTCGCCAGCGGATGGCACAACTAACCAGGTACCCGATGAACCTGAGCAAGGCAAAAGCAACAATGCGATTGTAGTAATCATTGTTGTTGTTCTGGCCGTGACTTTGTTTGCACTATTCATGGCGCAAAGGCAATCCAAAAAACCATCTGTCAAGTCCGGTTCCCAATTGCGAGGGAAGAAAAAATAAGAATTATGCAAAAATCTGGGATATGTGCTCATTCTTTCTTATCCTTATCACATTCTGGACAAAGCTCTCTATTTTCGGCTCATGGCTTACAATGATTATCTGCTTCACCGCAATTTGCTCCACCACACTCCTTACCCTGTCAAGCTGTTCGCTTGAAAATCCATCAGTGGGCTCATCAAGAATGATTATGTCCTTTGTTTTGATTGTGCTCACAAGGTCATTTATGACGCGGTTCAGCGAGAGCCTGTATGCCAGTGCACAGCTGGTCCTTTCGCCGCCTGACAAATAGCCAATGTCAGTCTCATAGCCGTCCTGCTCCACAATGGGCGTGAACTCGTCATCTATCCTGACAGACAGGGTTTCATCCTCCACCATGGTGGCAAACCACTGCCTGAAAAGCTCGTTGAATTCCCCATGTATTTTTGCCATCACATGCTTTTCCATAGTCGACATCAAATCAACAAAGAAGGAGTCTATCCAGTTCATGTACTGCGCAATCTCAGTTGATTTTCTAACTGCCTCTTCCTTGGAAGCCACCTCATCCTTCACAGCGGATATTAGCCTCTCCCTGAGCTCAGCCTCCTTTTTCAGAGACGCATATTCTATTCCGATTTTTTTATCGGCCTCAATTGCCTCATCCAGTTGCTTTCTAAGGGCCATATATTCGGATTCTGTGTTTTGCAGCGCTTTTATCTCTCTGGACAATTCATTTTTTGCAACATTAATTGCGCCTATCTCTTTCTTGAGGGCATCCTGCTGGTCGCTTATCCTTTTCTGCCGTTCCATGTTCCTCTCATAGTTTTGCCATTTGATGCGCAGGGCCTCTGTTTCCCTTTCTTTTTTCCTCATTGCCTCAATCTCAGTTTCTGCATCCTTCATCTGTTGCTCCATCGCTGATTCTGCCTTCAGGAATTTATCAATCTCATCTTTCGCGGCGGTTATCTTGGAATCCTCGCGCTCGTTTATCCCGTGCCTGTGCTTTTCGCCGACTTCCTGCTCGCAAATAGGGCATAAGGAAATATTGCTGATTTTCGCCTTGATTTCATTGGCCTGCCCGATTCTTGCCTGCAATTGCGCCACCTGTTTTCCAACATGGGAAAGCTGCTTCTGCATGTCCTGCAATTTCCTGTTTTTTTCCTGGACCTGCACAGAAATGTTCCTGCTCTCCTCAATCTTTTTCTGGAGAGTGCCCGGCTGCAGTGATTTCATTTCATTTTCCAGGGCTTCTATTTCCTTGCTGTTTCTCTGGTGCTGGTCAGCCTTGTTGATGAGGTCAACTTCCTTGACCCTGAACTCCCTTTTCAGGTCATTCAATCTCCTTGCTTTTGCCTCCACTTCCAAATATTTATTCCTTGTTTGCTCCACTTTATTCTTGGCTGCCACAAGCATGGGCTCAATTGCTGCCAATTTTGCCCGGTCTTTTTCCATCTCAGTCTGCTCATCCTTCATTAATGCTTTTTTGGCATCCAGGTCAGATGCTTTCCCTTCCAGTTCCCTGCGTTTTTCTTTCAGGTCCCTGTTGTATATCAGTGCGTTTTCCCTTATCCTTTTGTATTTGTCAATCTGGAAGACTTTTCTGAGCGTTTCCAGTCTGGCTTCCTTGGATTCCAGCAAAATCTGCTTCATCTGCTCCTGGGGCGTGTAGACCGTGTACCTGAAAAGAATGTCCTTGCCTTTTGTCAGCAATTCATCGGGATAGCCAAGAATCTCCAGCACTTTTGCCTTCAATTCAACAGGCGAGGCTTCCAGCCGTTTCCCATTGATCTCTATCCATCCGGAGTCCTGCACAACCCCATTATTGGTCCTTTTCAGCTTTCTGTTTATTGCAATTTCCTTTCCCTCCAGCTCCATTCCCAACTCCACCATCCCTGCCTTTTTTCCGTTCCTGAGCAAGGCCTCGCCGGAAAGGTCGCCTCTTTTTATGCCAAAAAGCGCGAATTCAATTGCCAGGAGCACAGTTGACTTTCCGCTTCCAATGTCTCCTGAAAGAAGTATCGATCCATCTGGAAACCTGATTTCCTGGCTTATATAAGAACGGATGTTGTGCATCCTGATGTATTTGATTAGCATGGTTAGTGCTCAAATTTGATGTATAAAAAGCTTGGTGAAATGGCTCAAGTCCATGGACAATAACAAATCATTGCCTCATGGCCAGCCTTGCCGCGCCAATCACAGCAGCCTGGCTTCCCAATTTCGATTTGGCAATCCTCGGCAGTCCTGTCATGGACTTTTCCTTGGCTGTCGCTTCCATGCTTTTCCTGAAGAATTCCCATGCTCCTGCAACATTCCCGCCAATCACAATCACATCCGGGTCAAGAATATTAACCATGTTTGCGATGCCTATCCCCAAATCGCTGCCAACACCCTGCCATATTTTTCTTGCTTTTTTATTCCCTTTTTTGGAAAGGACATAAAGGTCATATGGATTTTTTGCCCTGAGGCCTTTGGCACTGTCCCTCAATGTCAACTTTCCGATATAGCTTTCAAGGCATCCCTTGTGCCCATGCCTTTTTCTCGATTCATCTTTATTGATTACCATGTGGCCCAATTCACCAGCGTTATTCCTGCCGTGCAGGATTTTGCCCTCAATCACAATGCCTCCGCCAATCCCGGTTCCCATTGTGAAGGCCACGACAATTTTTCTGCCTTTTCCAGCGCCGTAAATCGCCTCGCCCAGGGCAAAGCAGTTGGCATCATTGTCCAGAAAAACCGGTACGCGATATTTTTTTGCAGCAGCCTGCCTTAAATTGAAATTATGCAGGGGCAAATTCCTTGGATCCAGAATCCTTCCCCTCTTGATGTCCAACGGCCCCGGGCATCCGATTCCAATTCCACTGACATCCCTGCTGTAAAAAGTATCTATTGCATCAAATATATTCGCCAGGACTTTTTTGCTGCCCTTTTCAGCTTCAGTCTTAAGAAATCTCTCTTTCAGAATTTTTCCTTTGTGGTCAACCAGGCCAACATGAATTTTTGTTCCGCCAATGTCAACGCCAATATATTGTGCCATTTGCAGGTATCATCTCAGCATTTTTTTCAGGTTTTCAATTATCTTGACAGGAGTCGGGTCTGTGCCGTACTTCATGGCAAGATGATAGCTGAGCCACAGCCCTGTGTAGACTGCCGAAAGGACTTTCTTTAGCATTGAATCGCCTTTCAGGGAAACATGTGTAAAATCCACCCTGTGCGCCTTAATCAGCTTGCTTGTCACGCCTATTCTCCTGGCAATCCTGATGTTTTCATAATCATCAGTAATAATGACAACATAATAGTCTGAATTCTCGCCTTCAAATGCATTGAGCTCATTGTGGTTGAATTCGGGGTAAATATTGTAAAACGCATGCACCTTGCTGTTCTCATTTATGTCTGTTTTCCATTTCATGGCTACAGATGAAAATCTGGCTGATGCATAAATCAGCGGTATTTTCCTGTGGAGCTTGTCAGCAAGGTCTTTTCCTGTTTCGGAAATGTCTGCTTTTTTCAGGTATGCCAATGTATCCTTGATTTCATCGTCGGACACTTTTAGGAGCTTGCTGTTCTTGAGAATATTCAGCATCGGGAAAAACAAATAGGGCGTTGCCAGTCGCGGCTGGATGCCTGACGGTATCCTGATGTGCTTAATGTTTTTTGACTTGCATTCGCTTTCAAGCTTCCCGCCGGAGCTGACCGCTATTATCCTGCAATTTCGCTGATAAGCCTCATGCAAGGCTGATAATATCTCCTCTGTGTTGCCTGAATAAGATGTCACAAAAACAAGGCTTTTGCTTTTGATGTATTTAGGCAGGCCGTAATCCCTGATTGTGTAGAATGGGATTGGCGTGTCTCCTGCAATATCCTTCAGCAAGTCGCCTGAAATTGCGCTTCCGCCCATTCCGCAAAATACCACATTTTCAAACTTTTCAGTGAAGCCAATGTCTTTTGCAAGCTTCACCGCCTCTTCACAGTGCTTAGGAAACTCCTCAAGGACTGCCTGCATGTTCTCCTTGTCAACCGGGTTTTTGCTTGCCATATGTCAGCCTCTGCACTTTCCATATTTATATCTTTTCAATGGAAATCATCGCATGCCATTCCAAACGCTTTTAATCTCAGGGATACCTTTATAAACCGCCCATTTTTCAGGCTTCATAGCTGGGAAATGTAGGGGCTTGCTTCCCTGAATCCTGGCGAACAGCCGCAAATGCAGCTGTTTAGGAAACAATGGAGGCTAAAATGGGAGCATACAAGTATATGAGGGAGCTGTGGAAGCAGCCAAGGGAAAATCTGGGAGAAGTTTGGAGGCAAAGACTCCAGCAGTGGCGCACAGAAGGCGCAACAGTAAGGATTGACAGGCCTACAAGGCTTGACAGGGCTCGTTCTTTGGGTTACAAGGCCAAGCCAGGCATATTCATGGTCAGGCAAAGGGTTCTGCGCGGAGGCAGGATGAGGGCAAAGGTCTCTGGCGGCAGAAGGCCCAAGCATTTCAGGCACAAGAAAATACTGGGCATGTCCTACCAGCTTGTTGCAGAGCAAAGGACCATCCAAAAATATGTCAATTGCGAAGTATTAAACTCATATTTTGCAGGAAAAGACGGCCAATATTACTGGTATGAAGTCATCATGCTGGATAAGAGCCACCCGGCTGTTGCAAAGGACCCGCATTTTGCATGGATAACCACCAGCTCGAACAATCAGAGGGTTTTCAGGGGCCTTACTGCAGCAGGCAAGCGGAGCAGGGGCATATTGACACACAAGGGCAAGGGCGCTGAAAAGCTCAGGCCGAGCCTGAGAGCAAACCTGGGAAGGGCTAAATAATTTCTTTTTGCTTCTTTTTCTTTCAAGAAAAAGAAGTTACTTGCTTTTTTTCCATTCTTATAATACGCAATGTTTTATTACAAGTCTGTTATCCCGAAACTGGTTTACATCACGAAACTGCTTTACATAATTCGTCCCAAACTTCTTTTGGCGTTTTGTAATTCAAGCTCATATGGGGCCT
>JAGVYD010000005.1 GCA_018303405.1 Candidatus Woesearchaeota archaeon
CATTGCTTTACTATCCAAACTCTTTTTTCAAATGTCAATTTGTACATAAACATCACCGAGTGAGGTTTATGTGTAAACTAATAATGGGATAGCACAGTTTGTATTCGTATCCGAAACCTTTAAATAGAAGTGTCTATTTTAACCTTTCTACGTTGACTTAAAGTCAACTAATCTATATGAAATTAAAGATATTTTAAAGGTGCCAGAAGATGACCAAGAAAAAGCACGAGCACGCTGAGGAAAAAGAGCCAAAAAAAGAGGCCGTGCAGGATCCTAAGGATGTTCAAATTGCAGAGCTGACAGACACCCTGCAAAGGCTCCAGGCAGAGTTTGAGAATTACAAGAAAAGAGTGGACAAGGAAAAAGAGAGTTTTGCAAAGTACTGCAATGGAAAGATGGTTGCAAGGCTTTTGCCGCTGCTGGACAGCTTTGAGCAGGCCATCAAGAATGGCAATGGCGCAGATATTGAAAAGTTCAGGAAAGGCATTGAATTGATTTATGCCCAGCTGTATTCACTGCTTGAGGCAGATGGCTTAAGGCCTATCAAGGCTGTTGGAGAAAAATTTGACCCTTACAGGCATGAAGTGCTGATGCAGGCTGAAAGCGACAAGGATGACACCATACTTGAGGAATTCCAGAAAGGATACATGCTCGGGGATTCGGTCTTACGGCACAGCAAAGTGAAAATCGGCAAGAAAAAGCCAGAAAATCTTGCAGGAGAGGAAAAGAATGAAACCTAAAAGATATCCAATTGCAACAACAGGCGTTGTTGTGGCAAACAGGAAGAATGAGATTTTGCTGCTCAAGAGAACCAATAATCCATACAAAGGCTACTGGACAATTCCCGGCGGGCATATTGAATGGGATGAAGATGTGGCAAAATGCGCCATCAGGGAAACAGAAGAAGAGACTGGAATCAAGCTTGACAAGATCAGCTTCCTGAGGTATAACCAGGAGATAGACAGGAAGAGGGATTGGCACGCAATTGCAATTGTTTTTCACGCCAAGACATCAAAGAAGCCAAAAAAGAGGACAAATGAGGCCAGCGAAATCAGGTTTTTCAGCGAAAAGGATGCAAAAAAACTAAAGATAGCATTTGGGCACGGCAAGACAATCAAGGAGTACTACTCAAAATCTGCAGGGTGATATCATGAACATGGAAACAATCATGCCGGAAGGCGGGCAAAACAGGATGTACCTTTCATCAGAGCAATTGTTAAAATACCTCATCGGAAAGGATGAAACTGTTGACACATTAATTATTTGCGGCAAGGAAGGAACTTCTCTTTTTACAACGGATCTTGCCCTGCACGAGGCGTTCGGCTCAATCAAGCCATATGACAATGTGAAGACAAACAGGATTGCAAAGCTGTTTGAGAATGTTGATGTGGAATCTTTTAGGAAGGCGGCCAAAATGGGCAAGCCTGTCCTGACTCATGAAAGGGTCGAAGAGTTGAGGAGTGTTGCATTAAAAAATAAAAATGACAATCGGGGTGGATGAACATGGCAAAAATAATTGGGATAGACTTAGGTACCAGCAATTCAGCAGCAGCATTTTTGGAGGCGGGCAGGCCGAAGATCATACCGAGCGCTGAAGGTGCATCTTTGTATGGAAAGGCGTTTCCGAGCGTGGTTGCGTTCACAAAAGACAACCAGATGCTCGTTGGCGAGCCGGCCAAAAGGCAGGCAGTGAGCAATCCTGACGGAACAATTTTCGCAGCCAAGCGAAAGATGGGAACAAGCCACAAGTACAAGGTGCATGGCAAGGATTACACGCCACAGCAGATTTCTGCATATGTGCTCCAGAAAATCAAGAAGGATGCGGAGGAATTCCTGGGGGAAAAGATTGAAAAGGCAGTTATAACAGTGCCTGCATATTTTGATGATAACCAGAGGCAGGCGACAAAGGACGCAGGGACAATTGCTGGCCTTGAAGTTGTGAGGATAATCAATGAGCCAACTGCAGCCAGCCTTGCATATGGCCTGGACAAGGTTGACAAGGAGCAGAAAATTCTTGTTTTTGATTTTGGCGGCGGGACGCTTGATGTGACAATAATGGAATTTGGCCAGGGAGTGTTTGAAGTCAAGTCAACTTCAGGCGATACGCAGCTCGGCGGCACAGACATGGACAAGGCTGTTGTTGACTGGGTGGTAAAGGAATTCAAGAAGCAGGAAAATGTTGACATATCCAAGGACAGCATGGCCATGCAAAGGGTTAGGGAGGCAGCTGAAAAGGCAAAGATTGAGCTGTCAACAACATTGGATACTGACCTGAACCTTCCGTTCATTACTGCAACAAACGACGGGCCAAAGCATTTGACCATGAAATTGAGGAGGAGTCAGCTTGAGGAGCTTGTCAGGCCGATTATAGACAAGTGCAGGCACCCTGTTGAACAGGCATTGAAGGATGCCAAGCTCACCAGGAATGATGTTGACAAGATTATCATGGTCGGCGGCCCGACAAGGATGCCCATCCTGCAGAAATTTGTGGAAGACATGCTGGGCAAAAAAGTCGAGAGGGGCGTTGACCCAATGGAATGCGTTGCAATGGGTGCAGCCATCCAGGCAGGCGTGCTGTCTGGCGAAGTGAAAGATATACTTTTGCTTGATGTGACGCCTCTTTCCCTTGGCATTGAGACTCTGGGAGGCGTGTTCACTAAATTGATAGAGAGGAATGCGACTATCCCAACTAAGAAAAGCCAGACTTTCTCAACAGCAGCTGACAACCAGCCTGCTGTGACAATAAGGGTATTCCAGGGAGAAAGGCCGATGGCGAATGACAACAAATTGCTGGGCCAGTTTGACCTTGTTGGAATTCCACCCGCACCAAGAGGCATCCCGAAGATTGAAGTCACTTTTGACATTGATGCAAATGGCATTGTGCATGTTACAGCACATGACTTAGGAACAGGCAAGCAGCAGTCCATCAAGATAACAGCAAGCCAGAAGCTGAGCGACGATGAGATTGAGCGGATGAAAAAGCAGGCTGAAGAGCATGCGGATGAGGACAAGAAAAGAAAGGAAGAGGCTGAAGTGATCAACCAGGCTGACACACTTGTCTATTCCAGCGAAAAATTGTTCAAGGACTTTGAAGGCAAGGTCAAGGCAGATGAGCTCGAGCCTGTGAAAGGGGAGATTGCAGAGCTGAAAAAGCTGCTTGAGGCTGAAAGCAAGGATGCATCAGCAATCAAGGCAAAGACGGATAGCATCAATGAGAAAATCCAGAAGCTGAGCACAGAGCTTTATTCCAGGGTGCAGCAAGAGCAGGCAGCGCAGGCTGCTGATCCCGGCAACGGCCATGCCGAGCATGGCGACAGCCATGGAAATGACAGTCCCGGCGACGAAAAAGTTGTGGATGCTGAATATGAAGTGAAGGACAAGGAAGGGAAAGGCGCGGAAGGTGACAGGAAAGCCGGGAAGAAGAAGTAATTAGAAAGATTAAGTTTGAATGGCAAATCACTTGGATTCGAAGTTGTGTTTAAGTTGCATGAACGTGGCCAATGGAAGTCGGAGAAGTAGTGCCAGAGGTGCACTTTTTTCCTGTTCGACCTTAACAAAACTCAAAATATCCGATATATCCGCTGGAAGATGATCATCAACTAAGGTTTTACCACCCATTAATGCATTGGCACGATACTGTGAAAATTGATCAGGATCCGATGTTTGATAAGTAGGAGTGGCATTTTCCCATAATTTGAAGGCTTCCTTAACAGTTGGAACATAGAGTACATATGTGACTTGAGATTTTGGATTGCCTGGTGGCAACAACACTTCCGCGAAGGAATAAGCACTTCGCCACGGGAATGGTACGTCATCGAACATGGGGATTAGCATATGGGCAAAATTATAAATCTTTGCAAAAGAAGGCTGGACTGGATTAAATTTAAATAGAACCAAAGAAGGACTTAAGAAGATGGCAGGGGAAAAAGACTACTACAAAATTCTCGGCGTTGAAAAGGGTGCAAGCAAAGAGGACATTAGAAAAGCCTACAAGAACCTTGCCAAGAAATACCACCCGGACCTCAATAAAAGCCCGGATGCCACTGAAAAGTTCAAGGAAATCAACGAGGCTGCGGCTGTGCTTGCTGACGACCAGAAGCGGCAGCAATATGATGCCTATGGCACAACAGCCGAGCAGTTCGGCGGGGCAGGATTTGACTTCCGCGATTTCATGAGCGGCCATGACTTTGATTTTGACACTATTTTTGACAGCTTTTTCGGGGAAGGCGGCTCAATTTTCGGGGGCCAGGATATTTTTGGGAGGGGCAGGAGAAGGTCAAGAGGCCCAAGAAGGGGCGAGGACCTGAGGTATGACATCGAGCTTGAGCTCGAAGACGCTGCTTTTGGCGCAAAGAAGGAGATTGTCATACCTAAGCTGGAAACCTGCAACAAATGCAACGGCAAAGGCGCCAAGGACCATGAGGACATACAGGACTGCCCGGAATGCCACGGCTCAGGGTATGTCCAGGAAACCAGAAGGGTTGCATTCGGGGTTTTTGCAACAACATCGCCATGCAGAAAATGTAATGCATCCGGCAAGTTTATCAAAAATAGGTGCATGCACTGCGAAGGCACCGGCAGGCTTGAAAAAACAAGCAGGATTGAGGTGGAAATTCCGCCGGGAGTGGATGAAGGGACAAGGATGAGGGTTGCGGGCGAAGGCCAGGCCGGGGAAAGGAATGCGCCTCCTGGCGACCTGTATGTTGTCCTGCACATCAACGAGCACAGGATTTTTGAAAGAAGAGGGGAGGACATCTATGTTGAAGTGCCCATTAATTTCACAACTGCGGCATTGGGCGGTGAAATTGAAGTTCCAACACTGGAAGGCAAGGCGACCCTGAAAATACCGGAGGGAACGCAAAGCCACACTGTTTTCAAGATGAGGAACAAGGGAATGCCAAGATTGCACGGGCATGGATATGGCGACGAGCTTGTGAAGGTCAAAGTGGTTGTCCCGGAAAGGCTCACAAAAAAACAGCAGGAGATTATTGAGGAATTGGCAGATGAGCTTGGGGAAGAAGTCAAGCCGCCAAAGTCATTCTTCAAGAAGATAAGGGAAGCGTTCTAGAATTTTTGGATTTTCATAAGGAGAAAAAACTTGTTCACTCTTGTCACCGCCAATATGATTAGTGATATTGCAATGTACACGGCCAATGCATATCCAAACATGAGCATCAATGGATATAGATCCCCAAGATAAATATATGCAACTATCAGCTGCATCGGTGCATAGGTATCCTGTACCGTGCCTCCATCCGGCAATTGTACATTCTCGTGCATGATTGGCAACAGCAATACCAGAAGCGTCAAGGTGACATTTACTATTGTGGGCCTGAGGAATCCAAATGCCATGGTGGCTAATAATCAGGCATATTTTAAAAAGGTTGCTGAAATAATAAAATATTATTTTTTCTTTATGACCGCTATGGTTACATCATCGTCACTATGCCTGCGCAGCTCTTTCATAATTGCCTGGTAAATTGTCTTGGCCTTCTCAGCCTTTACTTCCTGCAACAGAGGCTCGAGCCCGGTGCCCGCGAAGTTCATTGCGCCCTTTTTCTGCTCTGTCAGGCCGTCGGTATAAAGCAGCATTATGTCTCCCTGGCCGAGCAAGGCTATTTCGTTTACAGCATAATGGTCCTTTGTGCCAAATGTGGGCTCGAAATGCTCAATATCATGGTGGTATCTTGAGGGCAGGACGCCGAGAAAGGTGGAAGCAGCAGTGTACTTTCCGTCCAACTTCTCGAGCCGGTTATTTTCATTGGAAAAAACAAGAGGAGGAGGATGGCCTGCAAGGAGGTACCTGAACCTGCCGTCATTTGCAACCTCGCCATAAATCATTGTCACAAAGGGCGGGCTGGCCATTGTTGAGTGGCTGACAAGGTTGTACAGCCGCGTATTGAGCTTTTCAAAAAGCCGCGGTGTGATTTCGCCATGCTGCTCGAGCTCATAGCCAATGCCCATCTTGAAGGCGGCGTAAAGATATACGCCCATCGTGCTGTCAGTTATCCTGTGGCCAGCCACATCTGCAATCAATATGCCGAAGCGGTCAAGGTTTTTTGACAAGGCTGCTGCCAATTGCTGGTTGTTTTGCTCCAAGGCGCGCTCAATTTTCTTGGCAAGGTTATGCTCATGGAAATTTATGGTGATTGCAAGGTCACCTGACACCTTGCCCTGCAGCGGCTGGGAGCGCACATAGTAATCTATCCCAGGAAGCTGGGGAAAGCTGTCCTGGCGCGGCAGAGTCAGGCCTGCCAGATTCTGAAAATGCTCAATTTCACGCCTTAGACGCCCCAGTTCCTTTTCCAGTTCAGCCCTATCCATACCTTTGATTGGTTTCATACTTGCCTCATAAAAAGTGCCCACTGGCTATTTCATAGCTCTGGCTGGTATTGATTAATCCAGTTTAAAGTGGACGCAGATGCTGTTATTGGGAAAAATGAGGGTTAATAAAGCTATGTTTAAATTGTTTTTTCTCGACGGAGAGATGGCAGTAGTGAGTCTTGATGCCCTCATTCAATTATGATGTGTTTCCGCTTTTTTAGCGGAGACAATGACATTTTCTTTTCCCTGGACCTTAACAGCCGGATGAAGCGGGATATTTCCGGATCATCAGCTACAAGTGTATCAATTAGTTTACGGCGCAATTCAACCCCGACCAATTTTTGCCGGGGCGACTGGAAACCGATTATCAGCTGCGACTCCGAATCGAAATTAACTCCCAGGTACACCATTTCCTTCCTGGAATTGAGTCCCAGCGGAACATAATAGTCGTGTGGAAGAAGGAGAGTGTCTGAATACCGCATCTTAACCCCCTGGTCAGCAATTCTCTTGACCTTATAGCCAGACTCCGAAAACCTGCCAACTATGCCAAAGCTTGGGTCAACCAGAATAGGGTTTGCTGAAAGTATCTTTTCAATGCTGTCCGGACCTTTTGCAATTTGCTGATTGTCCATCAATGGCTCCTCACTAACCAGCAGGAATACATGGCTGCTGGCCTTATCGACAAAATAATTTGTGTCATGGCCTGTGGCCCTATATGCGAAACTTGCCGGGTACTGCTGGCGGATTGCATGATAAGCGGCAATCATCAGTTCAGAACATGAGCCTGATGTGATATTGGCAGCGTGGTTATAGAAAGGGTCGAATTTGAAAACCCTGTCTTCCGGATTATAAGATATGGCCATTCCATTGTCTAGAATGTTGAATTGCCCGTATTTGTACTGCCCAATGATTTTTTTCAGGCCTTGCTCAACCATATCAGAGACAGAAGGTGGCGACTTTTAAAGTTTTGTATTGTAACTACTACTCTGTAAAAAATTAAGTTGAATCCAACCTAAGTCAGTGAATTTCAAAAATTCCATAGTTAGATTTCAATTCAACAAATATTTCTCATAATACATAAACCTTTTATAATTCTGCAGCAAGGATTTCCATATGGCTATGTCATTCAGGGGATGGGCTAAGAATTACCTGTCAGGTCTGCTTGTATACACTTCGGGAATGGCATTGTTCAATTTCTTGCCATACTACCAGTCCGGCCTCTCCTGGCAAACCCAATGGACACTGATGTATCTCTATCTTTCCTATGTGATTTTGTCCCCGCTTTACTATGCATTCCTGAAAAATGGTTCGGGGGAAGGCAAGCCTTTCCTTTTCCTGAGGGCCGTAAAAAAATATTTTTCCACAGTTTTCTGGCCAGGCAAGCATTCTGAAATTTCAAGGGAAGAGAAGGTGGCAACTCTTTTCATGGCAGTGAAGCTCTTCTACCTGCCGACGATGATCAATTTCTTCTGGAACAACCTGGGCATTGCCAGGCCTTTTTATGAGAATTTCCAGTGGTATCCCTTTGCGCTGAATTTCCTGTTTGTTGTGGACACGCTTATTTTTGCATTTGGCTATGCCTTTGAATTCAGGTTCCTGAAGAATGTTGTGAAATCAGTTGAGCCCACCATATTCGGCTGGGCAGTGACACTGATTTGCTATCCACCTTTCAACATGTTTGCAGGAAAATATGTGCCATGGGGGGCAAATGACTATGCTGATTTTGGGAATGTGACAATTTATGCCCGGATAATTTTGGTGCTGTTGCTTGCAATATTTGTGGCTGCAAGCATTTCGCTCGGATTCAAGGCGTCCAACCTCACGAACCGGGGAATTGTGTCAAAGTTTCCTTACTCAGTTGTCAGACATCCTGCCTATGTCAGCAAGATTTTGATATGGTGGATTACATTGGTCCCCGTCATGAGCATCCCGTTTGCGCTGGGCATGTGCTTCTGGACAATAATCTATTTTTTCAGGGCAATGACCGAGGAAAGGCACCTGATGCAGGACCCGGATTATGTTGCGTACTGCAGGAAAGTGAAGTATAGGTTTGTGCCGGGGATATTTTGATTTGATGCTATAATGTTCTTCACTTGCAAAATGTTCATCACTCTGAAAGGACTACGTTCACATAGCTTTATTAATCATAGATAGATTCAGTTTTTTATGAATAAAAAACAGATGGCATACCAAACAACAAGGATTTTGTATGGCAAAGAGGATATTATCCTTCTTGGCTCTGCCGCGCTTTTTGGCTGGAACTCCGCTGATTATTTAGCCAACGCCCAGGATTTTATGCGCTATGCAATAGGAGGGGCATTTGGCCTTGCATCCCTGTCTGTTGGCTTTTTTGCTTTCCTTACAGTAGGAACAAGGCATTACCTGAATAAGGATCGGAAAAAACTCGAAAATGACGGGGCAAGCTATCCTCTCCAAAATTCAGAAAGAATAACAATAGAAGATGCAGATGGCTTGGAAAACCTGCTAGAAAGGACCCGTGCGGGCGAAAGAAAGGAATGGGGAACTTTGCTGAAAGCTTACGATGATAAAGGAACGACAGTTGTTACAGAGATACTTCACCCCGGGATTGCTGAAGCAGAAGGATTGATATTTTTTTTGACTGGAGGGACCGGCCAAGTAAATTCTGCATTGGCACGGCAGCAAGGGTATAATGGATTCCACCATTACCATCCAAATCATGGACCAGGATGGGCTGGCGCAGGGAATTTTTCGATTGGACTGGTGGATAGGAATAAACCATTGGACTGGATAAACCTTTTGACCTTCAACATGCCTGATGGCCCTGAAATAATCGGATTTAACCAGCGATTTGTATATGTGCCATTAGAAAAAGGGAGCAAAAATGAGCTTGTGAGAGCTGACCACGGCAAAATAATGGAATATTTGGGGGCATGAACTGGATTTCCACAAAATTATTTCCTAACCTTGCCAAGCAGATGATTCTGCTCCAGGAATTCCGCAACCATTTTGTCGACGTATTTCTTCCAGTTTCCGTTCCTGGTGATAATTCTCCTGACTTTTGTGCCGGAAATGCCGCGATAGATGTCGACTTTCCTGATAGGGAATTTGTGTTTTCTGAACAAGACCAGCATGTCATTGTTGCCCGAAAACATGATGGAATTGTTTGGCACAGCCTTTCGGAATTTTCGCATCCAGACTGCATCGCTTTTGGTATCCGGGATTCCAATAAGCTGGCAATTTTTTATCTTGAGCTTTCGCAAAGCAGCTTTTATCATCTGATTTCTTTCAGAATAAGTGAATGGGTTGTTCCTGCCTTTTTTCTGGCGTGTCCCGACAAGGATTAAAACCTCGGTATAATCCCTGCTTAGCTTCTTGACTACCCAAAGGTGGCCCAGATGGAATGGCTGGAACCTTCCTAAAAACAAGGCTGTCCTTGTGCTTTTTTTCATTTTTCAGTTTTAGTTCCACAATCATAAAAACTTTTGCATTATGAGACTAACAAGAAAACCCCCCAAACCATCAACGCTGTTCCGGCAAGATGGTAGACAAAGTTCTTCCTTTCCCTGAAAAGGAAAAATGCCACGACAACGGAAAACAGGATTGCCAGGCGCTTTATTGCAATGACATAAGCCACATATGTCAATGTCAAAGTGTACAAGTGGATTGCATACACAACAACCAAAATTGCGGCATATATGGCGCCATGCCGTAATTCCCATTTGTACTTTGAAAAATCAATGCGCTGGTGGTGCTTTCTCACATAAAAGGCTGCAAATGGAAGGACAAAAAAAGACCACAACATGAGGTATGACTCAAAATTTGTGTGGGTGACCATGTACTTGTCAATGACAGAGCCCAGGCCATAGAGCAATGCGACATAGAACATATACCTTGAGCCCCTGTTCCGGAAAATTGTCATGATTGGGGTGAGCAAATTTCCGCCACTGTCCCCTGCGTTGAGGATGTACGTTCCAAGAACTATCGCACTAATCCCGATCAACCCTGTTTGCCCGGGCGCTTCCCCGAGCCAGTAGAAAGCCAGGAGCGTGGTGAATAATGGTGTGAGGGAAAGCAGGGGAATTGTCTCGCCAACTGAAGCATACTTCAAGGATTTGAGGAACAGAAGTTCTTCTATGAGGATCAGGATTCCTGAAAATATGTAGAGAGGGATGAGGGCTAACGGCAGCGACACCTTGTCCCAGAAAATAATCATGCCAATAAGGCTCAGAATGGCAAATACCGAGTTGTAGATGAGAAAGAAAATCAATGCATCAGCCTTTTGCATGGATTTCTTTGCCCAAAGCTGGGCCACAGAGTAAGCGGCTGCAAGGAGCAGCCCGAAGATGATCCATTCCATGCAGGAAGAGAGTTGTGCTTGCTATTTATTGTTTTTGGAAACTGCAGTGCATGGCCGAAACTGGATGGCAAAATTTTTAAAGTGTGACAGCTCAAAGCGCCTGTAGATGGGACTTTTAGGCAAGCTGAAGTTTTGGAAAAAAGAGGACGACAGCCTGGATGACCTGGGCTTGGGTGGCGGTGACTTAGGTAGTGCTCCGGGAACTGACCCTTTCGGCGGTGCGAATGACCCATTTGCAAGTGCAGGCGATAATCCTTTTTCTGACATGCCAATGAATTTGCCAGGCCAGGGAATGCGCTCGCCCCAAGGCATGCCGCCAATGAGGCCCCAGATGAGGCCAAGCATGGACAGCCCTAATTTTGGGCAGCCTGGTTTTGGAAGCCAGCAAGCGCAACAGCCATTGGAGCAGCCGGATTTCAACAGGCCATTTACAATGAGTGCCCAGCAACAGCAGCAGGGCCAGGCCATGGCAAATAACAATTATGCGCTGTCAAAAGACATAGAGCTAATATCAAGCAAGCTTGATTCCCTGAGGGTTTCACTTGACATGATTAACCAGAGGCTTTCGAATATTGAGCGCATGAATGAAAGGGAACAGGTCAGGAAAAAAACAGGATGGTAGGCTTTTCTCAAGCTTTTTTTGGCGTAGTCCCGCAAGATTCCCAGTAAATTTTTATACAGGCAGGCCAATGAACGCTTATGAAGATTGATAATGACAGCAAGAAATTTTTTATTGCGGCGATTATTGTGATTGCGCTTGATTTGTTCTCCAAGATCCTGGTGCGAAATTTTATAGCATTGGGGCAGGAGATAAGGATTTTTGGGATTTTCAGCCTGACGCATACAACGAATACCGGTGCCGGCTTCAGCATTCTGCAGGGCTACAATGCAGTCTTGATATGGGTTGCTGTCATGGCAATGGGAGCTCTTGCCTATTATATCAATGAGTTTAAGGGCAAGAGTGCCGTATGGATTGGAATGGCTTTTGGCGGGATTGCAGGCAATTTGGTTGACAGAATTGCTTTTGGGAGGGTAACTGATTTTCTTGATTTTCATTATTGGCCTGTGTTCAACATAGCGGATTCAGCCCTGGTTTTAGGAGTAATCTTCTATGCATGGCAGACTATGCGGGAAAAATAAGTAGTGCCATTTAGTTCTTACATTTATTGTTAAATTTATGCTTTTTGTTAAGAGTTATATAACACAATAATTAAATGAATATACATAATAAGTATACTAATATATAAAAACATAAAATTTATATACTAGTTCTGTAATTAATATATTATGCAAAACATCCAAGTGTTTTGCGCCACCTAACCTATGCAGGAAATTTGCAAAGGTAGCAAGAAATTGCTAACAAAGCAAGAAATCCGCTATATCACATCAATGGAAGATGGGCACAACCACTATCGATTGCCTTCGTGACAATTCTGATACGTGCCGAGTCCGCCTCAGCCCATCTTCCATAATTCTAATTATGGATAATTGATTATTCAGATTGAAACAGATACCGTTAGAAATAAGATTAAACCTAGAATTCCTCGAAATCCTGCAGATTCTTCAGGTAGCCTTTCCTTTGCAGGAAATCAACCTGGGTTTTCCTGTATTTGAAAATTATATCGCCTTTGTCATCCCCGCTAAGCTCCCATGGCTCAATCAGCACAAGATCGCCTTCCCTTACCCAGAGCTTTCTCTTGAGCCTGCCGGGAATCCTGCAGATTCGCATCTTTCCGTCCAGGCAGCGCACTTTTGCCCTGCTCCCTCCAACCCTTTGCTCAAGAATGCCAAACACCTCATTTCCGCGCGGGAGTTTTACTCGCCTTATCTCTTCCTCAATCTGCTCCTGCCTTGCGAGTTCTTCCTTTTTCTTGCTCATGGCTTCCTCGGAATGCATGGGGTTTTATATATGTTTCTAATTGAAGTTTTGAATCCTAAGACAAAGGCTTTTATAGATTAATTTTTTTGACATTGAGATGCCACCCAAACCAAAGGTATACCTGGCCAATGCCGGCACAATCAAGAGATTACTGGCATTCATGCTCGATTTGTTGCTGCTCAATCTTATTGTATTGACTCCATTCCGAGGCCTGCTGAACAGCTCACTTCCAGAGGGAGACTTTGAATCAATGTACAATTTAATGCTGCAGAATGACGGCGTATACAGTACTGTTTATGCAAGCGCCGTGGCCATAGCCCTGATCATATTGTCCTATTTTGTATTTACTGAATGGAAATTGGGGCAGACGCTCGGGAAAATGATGTTTGGGCTGTTTGTTGTTGCTGAAACTAATGGCAGGCAGGAAAAACTTGACATTAAGGAAAGGGTGAAATTTTGGCAGGCTCTTGTGAGGTCTGCCTATTTTGTTCCAATATTCCCCTTGTTTTTCCTGATAATTATTGACCCGATTTACATGCTATTCAATAAGAATGGCCAAAGGCTCAGTGAAAGGCTGAGCAGGACAAGGGTTGTTGAGATGTACAGGTGGATGTAAGATGATCATTAGGTTTTTAATGTGCACAGATTTTCAATGGGCATTGGATTTTAAGGAGTGAACAATATGGCAGCGCAGAACAATATGGGAAAAAACACAGCATCGGGTGGAAAGTCCAAATGGATTTTTATTATAGGCATATTATTTATTTTATGGCTGATAAGCATTGTTGCTGCGGGCGCAATAAGCCTGTATTTTGGAGGGGATTATAGCATTGAGAGCAAGATGGGCCAGGGAAATGTGGCAGTGATTTCCGTAAAGGGCGAGATTACCGGCGATAAAACAGGCAGCTTATTGCTTGATGAAGGAACTGCGTCAACAACTGTTGTTAAGTTCATCAAGGCTGCAGACAAGGATCAGGGGGTTAAGGCCATACTTCTGGAAATCAACAGCCCAGGAGGGGCAGCGGTTGCCAGCGAAGAGATCATGGCAGCTTTTTCCAAATCACAAAAACTCAAGGTGGCTGTGATAAGGGATGTTGGGGCATCAGGAGCCTATTGGATTGCCTCACCCGCAGACAGGATTTTTGCAAGCAGGATGTCCCTGACAGGGAGCATAGGGGTCATATCCAGCTACCTCCAATTTGAAGGCACAATGCGCAAGTATGGCATCACATACGAAAGGCTCGTGGCTGGTGAATACAAGGATATTGGCTCGCCCTTCCGAAATATTACAGATGAGGAAAAGACCATGTTCCAGGAAAAAATTGACAAGATCCATGAATATTTCCTGAAAAGTGTTGCAGACAACAGGAACATGAGCAAGGAAAACATTGCAATTGTGTCGCACGGCAGCTTTTTCCTCGGGGAGGAGGCGCTGGAGTTAGGCTTGATTGATGAGATAGGCAATAAGGATGATGCTGTCAAGTATATTGAACAGGAAATCAATGCAAGCGCCAAATTGGTGCAATATGAGGAAAGAAGGGGGCTTTTCAACAGCATTATTGACACAATGTCCCACCAGTCATTTTATGTCGGGCAGGGAATTGGCTCTGTGATTTCGCGGCCAGGCATTGAGGAAAGCATTAATATCAGGACCTGATCCAGGTTAAATATTGGGATTGGAATATTGATAGAGAGGAGTGTTGCTTGTTATGGTAACAAAAGAAGAAGTGATTGAAACATTGAAAACATGCATGGATCCCGAACTGCAGATGGATGTCTGGACATTGGGATTGATATATGACATAAGCATTGCCAATGAAAGGGATGTTACCATACAGATGACTTTTACAACTCCCATGTGCCCATATGGCCCAATGCTGATGGATGAAGTGTATAAAAAAGTGCGCAGCATTGAGACAAGCAATAAAGTCAAGATTGACATAACCTTTGACCCCCCATGGAAGCCGAGCGATGAACTCAGGGCGATGATGGGCATTTAGTTTTCTAACATATGCGGCGAGAGTGGCAAAAAGTAAGCTGCCAAGAGTCAGCAGGCATCAATGCTCCTGAGAAATACGGCTAATCCTGTCATTCAGTTCGGGGATAGTGTTGCCATTGCCAGCATTGGCACCTGCATTCACGCCGAGTCCGGAATCATCCTCCACAAGCGAAACTGTCAGGAAAGTTGTCTTGCCCGGCAAAACAATGAAGTTCGCCTCATAAGAATAGTAGCCTTCAGCTGATATTGTGAGGCTGTGCCCGCCAGTAGGCAGGCCAATTATTGTCCTTGGCGAATTGCCCCTGATTTGTCCATCAATATAGAACAGTGCATCAGGGGGGTCAAATTTAATATCAAGCACACCAAATTCTGAAGAAGCTGCTGTAGCCTGGCCCTGTATCTCCTGCCCTCGCGGCACCAGGAGCACAGCGGTAATCAATGCTGCAAGCACCACTAAAACAGTAACATTGAAGGACGAATTCCTGTGTTCAGGACTGCTGCCGGATTTTTTTTGGGTTTGCTTTGCCATTCTTACCTCACCCGACCTGTTGGGTTTTTTCATTGCATGAGGCCAGATGCCCTTAATTTTCAGCTACTGCCTCTTTCACTGCCTGGAGCAGCTCATCCCTCTGGAGGTTAGGATAGCTCGCTGCCGGAAAATTATTCTTTCCTAAGTATCCGCCACCGATTTCCCAGAGTATCATGCCGCCCAGGTTATTCTTCTTGATTACCCGGACGCCATTCTTGATTGTATTGGCATCCTGGAAAGTTATGAAAATGTCATTTGCCGTGCCGGAATTGTCCATGCTGAAATATGGAGCCTGATTGTATTGGTCGTATTTGATGTATTGCGGATACTTGTCAAGATAGCATTTTCTAATGGCAAAATACCTGGATTCAACTGCATTCCTGATCGTGCAGTCAGTTTGGCCTGCTTTCCCAACTGACAGCCATGTTGGCACAGTGCTCCATGTTTCACGAGGATTCAGCAGCCCATTTGTGCCAGCTGAATTCACTCCGCCCTGCCAGTAATGGCCATTGAAATCAATCCCGCCGCCAAGCTTATTTCGCGGGATCCCATAGCCAAGATATTCATTGATTTTTTTCTCAACGGTATTCATGCAATCGGCTTTGCCCACCCTGTAGTCAACAGAACTGCAGGAGCCATCCGGGTTCTTTACATTCTCAGCGGCATTGTTGTGCCACATCTTGCCCCACCAGGTGCCCATGAGATCATAGGACATTATGTTAAGCTGGTCGATATATTGATGCGATTGGCCCCAGTACGTACCGGCAAAGCCCATTGCAGCAGTTATGATGGGCCGTTTTGTATTATCATAATAGGCATACTGTTGATTGAGCCTATTCCTAAGCTCCTGGGCAAATAGAGGCAGTGGCGGGCCCCAGACAGACACTGTACCGCCTTCTGGGTCCAAATCAATGCCATCAAACTGGTATTTGTTCATGAAAGCGACCAAGTTGTTAATAGCCTTGGTTCGCAAGGCCGGGTCAGGCATGACCTCATCCCAGCCTCCTTTGCCAGCGCCTCCAACACTGAAAAGAACTGGCTTACCGTGCGCATGGGCTGCCTGGACAATAGTCCTGAGCCTCAAATCAACCCAATTTCCATAGGGATTCGTATCCACATTACAGCAAGTGCCGTCTATATTAATGCTTGTTGCAAAGAATATCAAGTGCGTAAATGCGTCCCAGTCGATTTCGTCGACTGTCAGCGCACCTTCATTTGAAGCAGTGCCGGGAATATTAAGCTCCCATGATGGGAGATAGGCAGTGACCCACAGGCTGGAGTTGGTAATATTAGGAGGGGGCGGCACGCTGGATACTGTTACAAGGATTGCACTGGATGATGCAGAGTTGCCTGCTGCGTCAAATGCCTTTGCTGAAAGAGTCTTGCTTCCTGAAAGGCCTGCTGTGTTCCATGCAAAATTATAAGGCGAGGAAGTGTCAGTGCCCAGCAGGGTTGAGCCAAGATAGAACTCGACTCTTGTGACGCCGACATTGTCCGATGCTGTTGCTGCAAGATTAACAGTGCCTGAAACAGTCTGGCCATTGGCTGGATAAGCCAAGCTGACACTTGGAGGCGTTGTATCTGTAACTGAGGTTGATTTTGTAACTCGGACAGCTGAACTTGATGCAGTGTTGCCAGAAGTGTCCACTGCCACTGCGCTCAGGAAATAAGTTCCATCTGATAATCCTGAAGTTGACCATTGTATGCTGTAAGGCGAGGCTGTGTCTTCGGCTATTAGCGTTGTGTCGCGGTAGAATTGCACTTTCGCAATTCCAACATTGTCTGATGCTGTTGCGCTTATGGCAACTGTGCCGGAAACAACGCTTCCCATGGTTGGTGTTGTGATTGAAACAGTTGGTGGCGTTGTGTCAGCTGGAGGCAAGTTAGACACTGAAAAGCTTGAGGCTTCTTCAATTATTGAGCCTGTTGAAGTTGTTATAACTGCCTTGATTTGCCGTGGGGAAGGCCCTGTGACAGCCCAGGGTATTGCAAGAGCTGCATCCCCTCCCTGGAAATCCCAGGGAGCAGCGCCCTCATCCTTAACATAAGTGTTGTCAATGTAAAATGAGATTCGGGTGATTCCTGTTTCAGGTAAGACAAAGATGTAGGCATTTGTGCCTGCGCTTAGAGTAGCCCCATTTAATGCCTTGGCTGAAGCCCTGTCAGCGGAAAGGCTGTACAGGATGTTATAATCAGTCGGTGGGATGTCATTGCATATTCCATTGCTGCACATCTGGTTTGCTGAGCACAAAGCTGTTGAGCTCCATTCCAGGCATGAATCAGGGTCATAATTTCCGCATGTTTGGACTCCACTGCCTGAGCACTGCTTTGCGCCGGCTGTTGAACATTGGTTAGTGCAGGGCGGCACAACACCGCCTGATTTTGCGTTCATAATCGCATTGTGGTCGATTATTATGTACTCATCAGATGCACCTTCCCTTATCTGCATCCCATTATTGCTCAGCCACCAGCCAGGCACTTCAGTTGCGCCATACTGCCATAGGAAGGCACCGCCATACGCATCTTCTTGCTCTACCACATCAAGCCAGGAGATATATTCCGTATGATCAGTCTTGTAGCCATATTCCCCCAGTATCACCGGCTTGTTCAATTCAGCTGACACCTCAGCATGGTCCCTAATCCAATTTATTGAATCATCATGAGTCATTCTCCAGCCGTCATCTGGGTACATATGGAGCTGGCCAAAGTCTATTTCCGGAATTGCGGTATTAAGGTAGAAGCTTGACCCCTCATCTCCGCCCATGACCCAATTTGCAAGGCTGCTGTAGGTGGAATATTTGCTATTATACGGGCTTCCGTCAAACCCTTCCTCACCGGTTGTGACCAGATGCTTTGAATCAATTGATTTTATGTATTTGGCAATGTCCCTGTAAAAATCCCTAAGCACAGTTCGGTCAGCATAGACAAACCTGGCTTCATTGACAATTTCCCATGCCATTATTGCAGGGTCATCCTTATACTTGATGCCATTGTATGTATTAACCCGGTTAAGCATGACAGATATGTGATTCTTGAAAAGCTGCCTCACATCAGGGTCCGTATAGAATAGGGTCTTCTCTCCTGTTTTGCCGGCCCAGCCAACATAAGTTGCAATGCTTCCATATTCCTTGTTGGCATTGACAAATGGGAGTATGAGCTTGATATTGCGCTTGCCAGCCTCGGCAATCACATAATCCAGGGCCTTGAAAGTGTTTTCATCGTAAATGCCTGCGCTTGATTGGAGTGTCACCGAGCCAGGATCAGCAGGGCCATCAGCGAATGCCCAAGTTCGTATTACACGTATTCCAATTTCATTTGACCTATCCAGCTGCTGGAGGACTGCATTTTGGTACCCCAGCGCTTTTGCCTGCATGAGGAAATAAGCGTTATTTCCTCCGAAATAGAATGGCTTGCCGTTGAGCATGAAATTTGTTCCGCTCACTGTTACAAAGCCGCTCAGATTAACAATCGGAGGGGTAATGCATGATCCAGCCTGGCATATTTTTCCAGCTGTGCATGATGTCCACTGTCCATTCTGGCAGTATTCGTTGGGATTGGCTGGATTGCATGTAAGGCCTGTACAGGCTGTAGGTGTTTTGCAGGCACCGTTTTGGCATATTTGCCCTGATGCGCAGGCTGACCATTGGCCATTGAGGCAGTATTGACTGCTGTTTGCCGGATTGCAGGATGGCGCATTACAGGTTTGAGGTGGCACGCTTATTACACTAATTGATACAGGAGATGATGTTCCGACATTGCCAGCAGCATCATAAGCCTTTGACACTAAAATTTGCGTGCCGGACAATCCAGCTGTGTTCCATGAGTATGAATAAGGCGAGGATGCGTCAGCGCCCAAAAGTGTTGTGCCCCTGTAGAATTCCACTTTTGTGACAGCTTTGTTGTCTGACGCGGAGGCAGATATTGTGGCAATGCCTGACACGGTCGCGCCTGAAGTTGGAGAGGCAATGGAAACTGAAGGTGCAATTTGATCTTCTACAACCGGGCCTGACTCGCCTGTAAACTTGATATTGTCAATAAAAAAGATTCTTGTTGCGCCATTGAACTCCTGGACATAAAATGATGTAATGCCGTAATTATTGGGATTTAGCTCGCTGAGCGGGATGGAAATTGTGTTCCACGTGTTCGCAGCAATTGTTCTTTGAGAACTAGGGAATGCCAGGCCATCATCATTTTCCATCCTGACATTGATTTTTCCTCCTGTGGTGCCGCCATGTATCATGAATTCAAAGTTTTTGTATTGAGCCGGAAGTATATCCTGGCCAAGACCCCATGGCCCATTCCTAATCCTTAGCGCGCCCCATGGACCAAGAGAGGATTTGATACTATACGAATCTGAGAATACTGTTTCAGTGCTGGAATATTCAATGGACGCCCCCCATGGAGCGCTATACCAGGGTGAGTTCAGTGCATCTGAATAGACAACAAGTTCTTTGGTTTCAGTTGGAATTACAGCACAATTTCCAGATTGGCAGGTTTGCCCTGAGGGGCATGAGGCCCATTGGCCGTTCAGGCAGTATAGATTGGTGGTTGTTGGATTGCAATCACCTGATTCACAAACTGCAGGAGTCACACATTTCCCCTCAGCGCATATCTGGCTGGAGGAACAGGATGCCCATTGGCCGTTCAGGCAATACTGCTGCCTGTTGGCAGGATTGCATGTATTGGCATTGCAAACTGATGGTTTTACACAAAGGCCGCCATCGCAAACAAATCCGGATGAGCATGCTGTCCATTGGCCATTTGCGCAGTATTCGCTTTTATTTGAAGGGTTGCAGGAAGGTGAGCTGCATTCTGCTGCAGGCGGCATCGTGCATCTTCCGGCGTCACATATCTGATTTGTCGTGCAAGAAGCCCACTGGCCATTGAGGCAATACTGCTGCCTGTTGATGGGGTTGCATGCCCCTGCTTCACAAACAGGATGTACAGCACAAATCCCGCCGAGGCAGGTCTGGCCCTCCGGGCATTTAACCCATTGGTTGTCCAGGCAGTAATGCTCTGCAGAGTCAGGATTGCAAGATGGCACCGCACATTGGGTGTAGGGTGCGTATTGGATTGTAACTGCTGCCGTATCCGAAGAGGCGCTGTAAATATCAGTTGCCTGTGATTCAATTGTATTGCTGCCTTCAGCAAGACTGACAGTTGTGCTCCATGATGCGGTCTTGCCGGAAAGCTGGATGGTTTTTTTAACAGCATTGTTTACCTTGACATCGACCTTGCTCAGCCCATTATCGTCAGTAGCTGTGCCAATCACCGCCACTGCAGATGTAGTGAATGTCTCGCCAGTAGTGGGGGAGCTTATCATTATTCTCGGTGGATTTGCTGTGCCCAAGGTGTCAAGCTCCCCTATTTCGATATTGTCAATCCTGTAGCCGCTGGTTGTTCCGCCAAGGCTAGAAACGTATTCAAATGAGATGAAATTCCTGCCGTCCCTAAGCATTTGCCTGCTAAGCGGAATGACTGCTGTTTTTGTTTGCATATCGCCGACAATTGAGCCAGGAAGATTCAACGCATAGCCATTTATTTTTAAGCGGGCTTCATTCAGGGAATCTATGTCATAGGCTGTTATCAGTATTGCTGGCTGGCTGATGGCTGATGGATCCAAATAAGTTATGTAGCTTTTGACTGTCCCGACTGTTGTTCCAAAAAAATTCAAAGGCAGGGTGTTTGTGGTCTTGCGGATTTCAGTATCAATGGATGCCTGCGTTATTCTGAAACCATATGTCGAGCCGCCCAAATCCGATGAATATTCAATTGTCAGGTCATTGAGGCCGTCCTTGAGGTGGGTTGCGCTGATTGGGATTTCAGCAGTCATGGTCTTTTCATTTGAGTATATTGCTGACGGCAGAGACATCTCATAGCCATTGACATATACCCTGGCTTCAGCAGCGGAATCAAGGTCATATGCAGATAATGTCAAGGTCGGCTCAAGGGTCTCGTCTGCATTGTATTCAAAGCTTGTGGACATCTGGGTGCCGACCGGCTTTCCATAGAAGTCAAAAGGAATTCTGTCAAAAGCTTTGGCGCCCAGGACAATTTTGTAAATCCTGAAGCCAGTTGTTGTTCCATCGAGATTGCTTGCAAATTCAAACGTGACTTCATTGACCCCGTGCTTGAGAACCGACTTGGGGATTGGGACTGTTCCCTTTATTGTATTTTGGTCAGAGAATATGTTCGCTGGCAGTGGTATAAGGTTGCCATTGACATACATCTTGGCTTCAGCTTTTGCGTCGAGGTCAAATGCAGCAAGGGTGATATATGGCTCAACTGCTGTGTCCAGGTTGAATTTCAATGGGACAGTTTTCTTGGTTCCGACCGGCTGGCCAAAGAAATCCAAGGGCAAGATAGAATAGGCAGCAATGCTTCCACCAGCTGTTGATTCGCCAAGGCATTTGCCATCCCCACACCCTTTGGCGCAATTGAACAGTTGCATGTTATATGCCCCATTCTGCAGACAGGTGTATTCCTGCAAAGCATTGGCATTTGACTTGGAGCAGGAATCAGAAATTTTGAAAGGCTTGCCGCCAAGCGCGCCGGAAACAGTTCCCCTTTCATAGTAGGATAATCCGCCGTCACTGTCATCGCAATATGTCATCGACTTGTTCAAATCGGCAAGCGAGGCAACGACATTGAAGCGGGAGCTGGTGCCGGTCAGCTGGTTTCCAGAAGGTTCGCGCGCAATTATGATAATTTTTCCAGAGCCAAGATATAATGCCTTCAGGTCTTCAGGGATGTACCAGTCATAATAATTGCTGTCAGCTATATTGCTTGCAATAGTGTATGGCGCGAGTTGTGCAAGGCTGCATGGCGGATCCATGTCAAGGCAGGCTGGGTACACGGGCTCAAGCACAACGGATATCAGAGTTCCCTCTGCAAGCGCATTGGAAATCCATTGAATCCTGTACCCACGGCCTAATTGCCATATGCCATTTTCCTTAGGCGAGAAAACTTGGATGTACTTTGCGCTGCTGTCTGTTCCTGTATCCATGCCAGTGTTGGTTCCGGATGTGCCTTTTATCAAAGTAGCTTCAACAGTGGTAACATCGTTATAGATGACTTCTACGGTCCGCATATAGTCCTGGTAGCCATCCATCGACAGTTTGAGCTGGTAAGGGCCAGTTGGCATGCTGGTCAATTTCAATGGAGTCCTGCCCTGGTATTTTCCATCAAGATAAATGTCTGCGGCATTGGGCACAGAAGTTATGAACAGGCTGCCTTTCCTGGAAGTCAGCTCAGCCTTGATAGTTGTCTGCTGGCCAGCGTTTAGGTAAAGCGTTTTCTTGTAGTCAAAATGATTGGTCTTTTCAATCCGAAGTGAATGCTTGCCTTCGGCCAAGCCGGATATTTCAAGAGGGGTTTTGTCGGCCAATAATGTTTCATCCAGGTATACATTTGCGCCGTCGGGAACTGATTGGACAATAAGCGATGCCCCATTTTCAACTGCAACCAAATTTCCTGTGATCCTGTCAAAAGTCACTTTATTTTCCGGAGGGGAGCAAGCGGACAGGAGAATTAGCAAAAAGGAAACAGCGACGAGGCTAAGATATGCTTTTTTCATCTTTTGAACCAGCCCTTTTTTCATGCCAGACCGTGCATGCCAAGCAATATTGGCATGGCGCCACACTAATAATTTTCAACCCTGTATTGAACCCTAGCTCATATTAACTGTAAAGTCATTTACATTTGATATAATTGCATATATCAGTTTACTAATCTGTATATAAATATTTTGGTGGTTATGGCTGTAAACAGAACCGGTGGTTATGCGAATAAAAACAACCCAGAAGAGATTGAAAATAACAAAAAAAGAAAACAGGCAGGCAAATTGGGCCTGCAAATATTATTCTGCTTAATAGCCGTTTCCTGGCTAGCCTTTGACCATGTCTGCATTAATTTCAAGGACCTGGCCGGGCTCAAGCGTGAATTCCTGGACAAAATCCGCGTACAGCGGCTTGCTTACAGTGAGTGAATAATTGCCGGGCTTCATCCTGATGATGTTCACAGGAGTAAGGTCTTCACGGACCAGCTCATTTGTAGCTGGGTCATAAAGCTTGGCCGAGGCAACTATTGCAGTCCCGTTTTCAGTTGCTGTAATGGTCACATTGGTGGGGGGAATGACTTTTAGGTCTCCGTGAAAGCTGGAAACTTTTCCTGCGCTTACAACAACAATTCCCGTATAATCATAGTAACCCGACTTGGTCAGGCGGATATTGTGCTGGCCAGGTGAAATCCCCGGGATTCTGATATTGGTTGTGCCCTTGATGCCGCCGTCAATATATACCTGCGCCTGTGCCGGATTTGAGGTTACGCTGAGGTTTCCATATGTTATTCCGCCCTCGGCCACAGCCATAGTAAGGTTCACCGAAAGGCTTGTAACCTGGTCTTTCAGGATTGAAACTGATGCGTAATGCTCAACATAGCCTTCCTTGATTATTTTGAGATTGTAATCGCCCGCTTCAAGGGAAATTTTTGTTGGTGTGGTGCCAATGACTTCATCGTCGACAAGAATGTCAGCGCCATCGGGAATGCTGGTGATATCCAGATCCCCCCTGTATTCAGGCTGCTGAACGACAATTGTCTCCTCGCCTCCGGTTTTGGTGTCATCTGCCGGCGGAGTCTCTGTCTGTGTCTTCTGAACTGCGCAGCTTGCCATTAAAACAACAAGAGCAAAAGCCACGAGATGCAATATCCTTATGTTTCTGAAAATATTTTTCATCAAACATCCCCCCAATTCGGTATTAAATAAATCTGCTGTGTAATATTATATCTGTGTAATATTATATTAATATGACAGAGGGTATTAAAGATTTTGCTTTTGTATCGGGCCTTGTCCGGCCTGATTGCCTTCGGGCAAGAATAATCATTTCTTTGCCCTGCTTTTTGCAAGCATTGCATTGGGCTTGTCTGCCCTGTAGGCAATGCTCGTCTTGAGGATGCCTTCCGCGACATCATCAAGGTTCACAACTGGCTTCTGGAATTTGTAGACGTCATCGATGCCTATCCTTGGACAGGCTGTGTTGACCCAGCATTGGACAAACGGAAAATTCTCAAGCTGCGAGAAATCCACGTTGTTGTTGATTATAAAGTAGAAATTCTTTTTTGGGTAAAGTTCTTTCAATTTCATTGCATATTTCAGGAAATTCTGGCCTGGCTTGGTGGAAACAAGGACTCCGATGTTGTCTGCTGCGTGAAACTTCAGGATGCCTCCTTTTTTCCGCTTCAGCTTATCCGCGACGATTTTGGTGTCCAGCATTTCCCATTTCTTATTGTCGCCGAAAGGGTCAAAAATGAAAACGGGCTTGTTGTTTTCAACAACAAGCGTCTGGGGGTGGAATACGCCGTCCCCGACATACAGGAATGCATCAAATTTTTCATTGAACTTTTTTATTCCGCAGCCCAGGAGCTGGCCGGGATATTTTGAATGGGGGGCAGTGGGGAGCACCACTTTTTTTCCTTCTGCCTCAATCTGCCCCTTCATCTTTTGCTGTGAATTTGTGAATTGGACCGAAGTGAAAAGCGCCACTGCGCCTGGCAATGCCTCGACAAGGTCAGTTGGCAAAGTGATAATTTTCCTGTACAGTGCTTCGATAAAAATCGCTTTCATGGAAATCAGATTGCAAAGGTGGTTAAAAATCTTTGTTAAAATTAACCATTGTAATGCAAAACATTATATAGGACTTACTTTTACACATTTTGTAAAGGTTTCGGGTAATATGGATAATATTAGTGCATACGGAAATAAGCCAGTGGCTGGCATTGGTTAATATTATATATAAGCCAGCAAATACAGAGAGGCAAGGCAGTTTAGTGGAGGCATCCGGGAATGATATGCATTATCGCTTTGGTTGTTTTTGGGATTCTTGCTATTTTCAGTGCCAGGCACAGGCCAATGGCTAAAGAGGCCCTGGACTGCGTCCTGAGAAGGATAAGCTTCAGAAAATGCGAAAGCAGGCTGGATGTGAGGCTGAAAGGCGAGCTGACTGGCAAAATCATGAGAACCCATCCCGGCCTTGCAAAATTTGTCTTCAACTATTTTGAATGGCTTTCGTGGGCTTTTATCATCCTGACTGTCCTGAGCCTGGTCTATACAGGCATTGGAGGGTATAATTTTTACAAATATGGCAATTGCAATGGCAAGGTGAACGGGGAGGATTTTTGCATCTTTGACCCGGCAGGGAAAGGCAAATTTTCAGGATTGGTCAGCAATTATACCGGGCCCGTTGTTTTGCCCAGCCTGGGAAAGAACCCGACATTGGGGCCAGCTGATGCCAAAGTCGAAATGATTGAATTCGGCTGCTACATGTGCCCTTTTACCAAGAAAGCAGAGCCGACTGTGAAAATGGTTTTGCAGGCCTATGAAGGCAGAATTTTATTTACATTCAGGGATTTCCCGATAACCGAAAAGCATGAATTTGCAGAGCTGCATTCGCTTGCAGCAAGGTGCTCAAATGACCAGGACAAATACTGGGAGTTCAGGGATTTCCTCTTCGAAAAGCAGGGGAACATGAGCCATGATGCAGATGGCATGAAGTCATTGGCGCTGGAATTTGGCCTTGACATGGAGCAATTCAATGAATGCATGGACAGCAAAAAGCATATAGCCACAATTGAGGAGGATGTCATGGCAGGGATAAAAGCAGGGGTCTATGGCACGCCAACATTTTTTATAAATAACAGGACCCTGGTAGGCCCGCAGGACTTTGAAAAATTCGAGAAGATTATTGAACAGGAGCTCGCGAAATGAACATTGAGAAAATCAGGCAGGATTTTCCTGTACTGGGTGACAAGATTAAAGGAAGGCCTGTAATATATTTTGACAGCGCATGCATGGCGCTCAAGCCCCGCCAAGTGATTGAGGCGATGAATGATTATTACCTCCATTACCCTGGATGCGGCGAAAGAAGCGAGCACGCTTTTGGCAAAAAAGTAACTGAAATGGTTGAGCAAAGCCGGAAAACAATGGCCAAGTTTATTGGCGCAAAAAATCCCGGGGAAATAATTTTCACCAGGAATGCAACTGAAGGCATAAATATTGTTGCAAATGGCTTTGACTTTGGAAAATCCAAATCCAATGTTGCATTGCTGAGTGAGAAAGAGCACAACAGCACACTGCTGCCATGGCAAAAAAGAAAAATGAAGGGCAATGCAAGGATGGAATTTGCCGAGTTTGGAAGAGAGGGCTTTAATCTGGACGATTTCTCCAGGAAAGTGAAAAATGCAGGGATTGTGTCAGTGGTTTACACGTCCAATATGGACGGAAGCTCAGTTCCTGCAGGAGAAGTTGTGAAAATCGCGCATGAAAATAAGGTTCCTGTGCTTCTTGATGCTGCACAGGCAATCCCGCATAAGGAGATTGATGTGAGAAAGCTGGATGTTGATTTCCTTGCATTTTCAGGGCATAAAATGCTCGGCCCGACCGGCACAGGCGTGCTGTACGGCAAAAAAGACATGCTGGAGAAATTGGACGGGCTGTCTGTTGGCGGCGGGACAGTAATGGACTCAAATTACGATTCGGCAAAATGGGAAAATGCGCCTGAAAGGTTTGAAGCAGGATTGCAGAACTATGCAGGGATAATTGGCATGGCAAAGGCAGCTGAATACCTCAAGACAATAGGCATGGACGAAATTGAGAAGCATGAAATAATGCTGAACAAAAAAGCTTCCGATGCCGTGTCAGGCATTGGCGCTGAAATATTGGGGCCAGAAAAGGCCGGACAGAGAGGGGGCATACTGAGCTTTAATTTGCCTGGCATGGACCCGCACGCAATCACAATCATGCTGAATGAAAGCAGGAATATTATGATAAGGGCTGGAAGGCACTGCGTTCATTCGTGGTTCAACCATTACAAGGTTGATGGCAGCGCAAGGGCTTCGTTCTACATGTACAATACTGAAGAGGAAGTTGACGCATTTATTGATGAGATGAAGAAGATTTCTGGAATGATGAGATAAGGATTTTTAGCTTAATAACCATGGATAGAAAATTTTTCTTAATTTGTATACCAAATTTCGAGGGTAATTGCGTCCACATATGCTGTCGCAGTTGCGTTGGTGGAATTCAAGAGATTGTTCATTGCTGCAAATTTAACACCAAAATCCGGGTGGTTAATCATGCTCGGGGACCAAAAAGAATACCCCCATAAATCATCAGGACCGCCATATTTTTGGAAAACATTGTCATCTGTGGGCCATGAAAAAGATGAGTATCTTGGACCAGCGATGGGACTTTCGAAGTACATTAAGTGTACCGCATTATCATTAATAGAGTTTGGAGCGCTGGCTTTTCTTTCAATTCCCACCATGATACCTTGAATGATGGCACCAGTCGGAATTGTGAAGCCAAAGGATTTTGCTTCCAGCCAATTTGATGATTCTTGATATAGTTGTTTGGGCAACACCACTGTAGCAAATTGGTTATCACTGTAGGCAGCATACGTAGGAGTGGACCAGGCCTGGGAACTTGGACCAAATTGAGAGGTGCCAATTATACCGGGACTGAACGGACCCATAGTATTTGTCGTGTTTGTCTGGTTCTGGCAGGCGCCGTCAGAGCAGCCAGATGGGCAGTCATAAATTGTGGAGCTCCAGTTATTACCATTGCAATAAAACTCATTGACCCAATTAGTGCCTGGCTCGCATTCATCCCATCTGGAATATTGCTCTCCATTTTCTGAGCCAGCCACGTAGCCCTTGTTATAATAATTGAGATTATCGCTATCCCTGCAAGAATTGTTGGCCTGAAGGGTAACATAAATATCCGTAGTTTGTCCGGCAATAACTGTTTTAGTCCCGGCCCATGAGTTGTAACCTTCCTTTGAAATGTCGACACGATAATTGCCCTGCTGAAGGTTTGTTGCATAATGAGTGGTATAGCCAGTAAGAATATACTGCCAGCCTGCAACAGGTGTTAAATCCTTGTATAAGTAGAATTTTGCTCCGGTTGGCGTTGAATGGATACCAAGTGTGCCTGTTGTGTTAGTTGCGTTGATGCATACATTGTTTTCATTGCATCCATTCGGGCATAAATATGGCTTAGAGTAATATTCTCCTGTTGCATTACATGCCATCTCATAAAGATATCCGCTGCCGAGACTGCATGAATCATAATGAGTGTATGGGTCTCCATATTGATAGCCAGATACCCAGCCAAACGTGTAATAGTTCAGCCCATTGTCGGAATCTGTACAGTTGAATTGCGTTGTGTTGGTTGTTGTATTAAGCACCATTGCGTGGGTTAAAATTGTATTTTGATTAGCCTGAATTGTAACTCCCTGTGTTACAAAATCCTTATAACCATCTTTCGATAATAATATGTTGTAAGTTCCAGGTTGGAGGCCGCCGAGGGTAGTTTGACCTGTTGCAGCTGTTGTGGTCAAAGGCTCGGGGGGGTACCAGTATCCTGGCGGATACATCCTTACATCAACATAATAAACCGGAGCTGTATTAATTGTAAGTGAACCTGTGGTGTTTGTTTCATTTACGCATGCGCCGTTTAGGCAGTTACAGCTCTTGCTAGTCTGCGTTGGTGTTGTTCCGTCACAGTAATATTCGGTCAATGTTAATCCGTTTCCGGAACAAAAATCATACCAATGTATGGGCTCTGGCCCACCAGCCCAGGCGTCGATATATCCTATAGCATAATAGTTAAGACCGCCATCAGAGTCAGTGCAACTATTTGGTTGAACAACTTCCTCCTGTTCAAGATAGGCAATCACGCTTGTTGTATAACCGGCATTGACATAGGTAGTGTTAGACCAATTTTTGTAGCCATCAAGAGTGACTTTGAGGTAATGGTAGCCGGAGGCCAGGCTGTAGACTGTCAGTGGCGTTGTGCCCCTGTATATATTGTCCACATAAGCCTTTGCGCCAGTCGGGTTTGAATTAAGGTAGATATTGCCTGTGGTGACAATTGGCTGCAAGGTTGCAATGATTTTAACTGTCTGCCCTTTACCGACGTAAATATTTGACTGCGTATAATCCTTGTAACCTGATTTTGTTAATTTCAGGGAGTAAGTTCCAGCTTTAACCTTAATAATTTTAGAGGTCAGGCCCTGATATGCGCCATTGAGGTAGATTGCTGCGCCGCTGGGGGTAGAGGAAACTGAGATATAACCATAACTATATCCACCTTTCACAGGCATGACTTCTACAGGGGAGGTTGCTGCGCCTGTCAAATCATTTCCCTGGTAGGTTTGGGATGAAAGCACAAACAAGCCGATTATTATCAGGCTTGCGGCGAGAAAATGAATACTCAGTTTTGCATGGTGGTAATGAGTGTTTGCATGAATATTTTCTTTTTTAGTCGACATTTTGCCCATTCACCACAACTAGTAGGGGAATTAACCACACATTAGTATAAATATTTTTCGGTGCTTTAGCTTAGCAGAAAACTTCGCCTGAAGGCTCAGGTTTTGCCATCGGCTCGCATGGGCATCTTATTCACGAGAGCAGTTTTCTCCCTGGAACTTAACGATTTTTGGAATCGCTTAAGTGCCGAACGAGCAGAGCGAGTGACCGCACTCCGAAAACTGCTGTCTGCCTTATTTCCAGATGCTCGCAGAATTGATGGCAAAACGTAAACTTTTCTGCTAAGCAGGTGCTTTATTAACGGAACGAGCCTAGAATCCCCCACTCATAAGCTGCTGGACTTTTTTTTCAGCCTGGATTTTGTCCGGAAACTGGTGGTTGCAGATTTCCCTGGCATTGCTGTCACGGCCGTGCCTGGCTATGACGGACCAGCCCTTATCTTGCCTGGCAATCTCAACTGACTTGTCGTAGTAATGCGGGTCGTCATCAGTTTTGTGCACATAGATGTGCTCATCTTCATCCTGGTCCAGCTGGTGCCATTGCTCCGGAAGCTTCATAATTCTGAGAAACCATGTGAGGTTTATAATTCTTTTGGGGCCCGTATTCCAGCACTTGAACCCCTATGTCATTGCCAGTTGGATGAGTGGAAACGAACAGCAAATGGCTGTTATCATACAACAGTTGCCAGCCTAATCCGCCTCTTACCATCTTAGGGGTGATATGACGGCGCTGCTCGTCCGGAATTATTTTAATATCTTCATCCTTGAGCTGATTAACGCCTCCGTCCCTGGTTGAAAAAAATAGGAGATGGTAATCCGGATAAACCAGATGGCTTACAGAAGCATATACCCGCCGGGATGCATCCCCTCCATTGCCGTGCCGAAAATTATTTTGGATAGCCTCCTCAAACTTACGATTGGTTGTATCAGCAATAATGTCATCAAAGCCCCAGCTCATCATTTGGGCATACAATTCCTGCCTGGCTTCAGACATGTTTCCCATAAAAGTATTTCTCAGGACTGTGTGAGGGATTATTGAATATATTGGCGCAAGGCTGCCGGGAAAATCAGGGCTGTTGACTGCCTCATTTATTTTTTCCTTGTCAGGCGCGCTTAAATCCTGGCCGGATTCTTTTGCCCACTGAACTGCATTTTTCATAAGGTTTTTTCGAAAATAGCTTCTTTCAGGCAGTGTTCTCCAATAACTGTCCGTGTGTATGGCCGGGCCAGGAAGAAAAACAAGTTCCGGAGTGACTTTTAGCAGGATATTGTCTGTAGATTGGATGGACTGGAGCAGATGTTCAAGATTGCCGCCTTGAGAATCCATTCCGTAACTATAGTTATTAAACATTATAAATGTTTGCAAAAGCTCGAGGGGTCACTTCAGGTCATTGTAATTCCTGAAAAACTCGTCTGTTTTTTTGCGTGCAGAAAAAATATGGCGCCGTGTTCCCTGGACCCCGACTGCGAATTTGTCCGCGTTCCTTTCCTCTTCATCGATTTCCCTGCCAAAGCTTGCGAATTTGGACAGTGGCGACAATATCCTGAGGAAAAAGCTTGAAATCTTCAGGGAAGGGGTATTGTCCTTCAGGTGGCTCAATTCATGCAACAGCACTGCCTCAATCTCCTTCCTGCCCAGCAGGTCTATCATGCCCACAGAAATGAATATGCTCTTTCTAAAATGTGAAAATGACATTGCCAAAGGCTTTGCCGTCTTTAGCAGGTAAAGCTTGACTTCCTTCAGGCCGTAGCTGACTGCATTCTGCTCGACAAAGTCTGAAAGATAACTGCCCTGCAATTGCTTTGACTTTTTCTTAAAGCTCTGATAGATTACCAAAGGTGAGACAAGCATTGCAGCAATGAGCGCAGATAGCAAAGCCAGGGCTGTAATGTACATGATTGCCTGGAATCGATGGCATGAGCTGAAAAGCATCCTGCACCCGGTTGAATATACAAAGTATAGCACCGGAAACACAAGGGCAAAAACATGCATGTATGCCAGCATAAGCTTATGACTGTTGGATGCTTTTTTGTTGAACTTCATAATCAGGAAAAAAAGCAGCGATGCCATGACAGACGCCAAAGTAACATAAAAATTGGAAGGATTGTAGAAAAAAACCTCGAGGTCAAAGAGCAAGCCCATTTCAGCCTCCCCTTCTTTTTGAGAATCTATCGTTGAAGTAGCTGACTGCTGTCGGCCCGAATTTGTCAATAAGGCTGTCCACTGCCTTTTCTATCACTGAAACCTCGAACTGCGCCTCGTTTTGCTTTGGAAAATAAAGGTACCTTATCCCTCCCCTGCCCGTCTCAACTTTCCTGTCTACAACGCCTTTCTCGTGCAGCCTGTCAAGGATCACAGCAATGCTGCTCAATGCGACTTTTCTTTTCGGCCCAAGAATTGAATAGATCTCCCTAACCTTCATGGTCTTGTTCGGCCATATCACGCAAAGTACATCGCGTTCCAATGGTGAAAGTATTGATTCATATTGTGAATTTGCCTTGAGTTTCTTCATGATAAATCCCCTATTGAGGGCATCTTTATATATTTTACGTTTTTTTTACAAGCCTTGTAAAGCTTTAAATATAAGGCTTTGATGAGAGTGATTATTGACTGAAACTCCGCACAGCTTAATAATGATTCATTGATTAATCCCTTATGGACAGGTTAAGGATAACATTTATATAGTACGCATGGCATTGTTTTACAGAAGTTGTAAAGGTTAGGCAAATGATGGCACTAAAGCTGCATGGGAAAAAGAAATCAATGGTTTATGCTATTGCAATAGCCGGCGCAATAATGATGCTGATAATCCTGCAGGGCTGTGCCAGGCAGGGCAATGCTGATGCTGAAAAATCAAACCAGGCTGCCCTGGCAAGGCTGGATGCATTGCAGGAAAGGCTCATAGGCGCAAAGACGCTTGACCACATAGATGCGCCGGAATTCAGCTTGACCGGGATCAATGGAGAAAAAGTTACAAAACAAAGCCTGTTGGGGAGCCCATATATTTTGCAGGGCTTTGCAAGCTGGTGCGCCACATGCATTGAAGAAGCCAAGAAGATGAGGCAAGTTTACAGCGAGTATTCGGATAATGGCCTGAAAATTGTGTATGTGAGTGTCTGGGACGGGGAAACGAATGAAACCATAACAGAATTCAAGAATAGGGTCAGCGGGCCTGATGACTGGAGCTGGCATGTTGACACTGACCAGGTTGCGCTTAAATTTGAAATGATTTCAACTTCTTCGACCATAATTATTGACAGGGAAGGCAAAATGGTTTACAGGGATGATGATGAAAGCAGGCTTGACAGGATAATTGCCGAAGTGCAGGATGTCGTTTAACCGGTTTTTCGAGAGGGGCATCATAATAATTTCATTGATTATATGATTACAGGGGAATAAAATGGCTGACTACGCTTTAGGGGGGCTGGCATTTTCTGCTGGCCTGATCGCATTTCTCAATCCTTGCGGCATAGCCATGCTTCCTGCCTATGTCTCTTATTACATTGAGAAGAAGGAAAGGGAAAATGAAAGCAAGGCCATTAGGGTTTTGAGAGGGCTTTTGCTCGGAACTGTTGTCAGCGCAGGCTTTCTTTTTGTGTTTGGGCTAACTGGACTGGCAGTGGCTTTTTTAGGCTCGGGCTTTGTCAGCTTCGCCCCTCTTCTTACATTGATAATGGGATTTGTCCTCGCCGGCCTAGGTGCTTACCTGCTTGCAGGAAAGGAAATTTCAATCCTGCCAGGGCTCAACCGAATAGGAGGCAGGCTGCAATCCACAAAAAATTCAAATGAATACCTTGCATTCTTTCTTTATGGGATAGGATATGCCATTGCCTCAATCAGCTGCACGATTCCGATTTTCCTGTATATTGTCACGGCTGCCTTGACGCTTAATGGGATTGTGCAGGGCCTGGGCGTTTTCCTGCTCTATGGCGCGGGCATGGGCATATTTATGCTCGCTGTTTCAGTGGCAACGGCCATATCCAAGGAGTTGATGATAGGCTACTTAAAAAAACACATGCCACTGATAAGGAAGCTAAGCGCAATTGTCGTATTATTGGCAGGAATGTATATTATATATTATGAAGTGTGGATTGCCAGAGTGCTTGAATTGTATTTTGCCTGGAAATAATGGAAAACTTTATATATAGGTAGTTTTACAAGCTTTGTAAAGGTTGGGTGTTTCGACAGCATCATATCATGTTGTCAAAAAATTGACTTGGAGGCGGATGGCAGGATGGATAAGAGTGAAACAGTGACAATTTTTCTGATCATAGTCGTGACAGCAGTTGTACTTTTCAACCAGTACCAGATTTTCTCAGTGAATAACATGATTTCAGGCAAATCAACGGGAGTGGGAGTGTCATTTTTTAACTCTGGCGGGTCATCTGATATTGCAGATGTCAATGTCCTGGAATCCAAGTCAACGGCCCAGTCAATCTCATTGCTGTTCCCAGTGGAACAGATTGCTACAGTCGATGACGCAATTGCAGTAATGCTGCCGGCCGGGACTCCTGAGTATGGCGATGCAATGGGCGTAAGCTTTGATGACCCTGTTGGCTCACTGACAAAACTGCAAAGGGCTTTTCCAGGGCTTCAGAAGGAAATGAAGGAAAACCATCCAGAAGCATGGCAGAGGTATCTTAACCTGGCCACAAAGCCGGTTGGGATTTCATGCGAATATTGCTGCGGAGTTGGGCCAATCGGGATTAATCCGGATGGAAGCTCAAGATGCGGATGCAGCCACAATCCGGCTGTGCATTCTGTGACAATGTGGCTTATGATGAATACTGAGTACACTGATGCTGAAGTTTTGCGGGAAGTGCTTAAGTGGAAAACTGCATGGTTCCCGAAAAATATGGTGACATTGGCCTACCAGGTTGCGACCCAGGGCGCGCCAACAGCAGGAGATGCAGGAGGGGCCTCTGGCCTTGACCAGCTTGGCAACATGGTAGGGGGTTGCTGATAATATTGTGAATTTTACGGCAAACCTGCTTGAAAATCAATAAACCCAATAAAAAGAAAAATATGGAGGGAAAAAATGGAAAACAACACAATTTTGATCATTGTGGTTTCAGTGCTTGTTGTAATTGCCGCAGTGCAGGCAGTTGAGCTTGGAGTGCTGAAGAGCAAGATAGAATCAGGCAGCTTCAGGGCCAGCGGATCAGCATCCACAAGCGTTAATGCCCCGGCCGGCGGGCCTTCTGGTGGAGCAGTTGGCAGCGGTGCACCGAGCCTGGACAGCCTTAGCGGAATGGTCGGCGGCTGCTAGAAAGTTTTTTACATAGTTTTTTATATTTGCATGGATTTCGCTGATTGCATAACAGGAAATTTGCTTACACGGGCAAAAGAATCCAAAGCACTTTTTGGATAGGGGTGGAAGAAATGAACAAAAAAATGTTTATTGTTGTGATGGCAGTATTGATTGTTGGGACATTGATGATTTCCGGCTGTGCCAGCTCAAGCGACTCTTATGATTATAGGGGGAGCGAGGGAGCAGCGCCTGTTGGCGGCGGATGCGGAGTAAGCCTTCCGGCAGACAGTGTGGGGGCAGCGAGCCAGCCAGCAGCAAGCCAAGATTCTTTCTAGCTGAAGCCAGGATTATCAGAATACAATGGGTGAAGGCCTGAGATGGGAAAGCAGTTCGTGAGCAAGAAAGTCGAAGAGGAGCGAAAGGAAGCTCAGGAAAGAAGGGTTAAGATTGATGAGGATATCAATGCCACAAAGAAAACAAAAAGGGGCAAGCGCCTGAGCATGATGTGGATTCTGCTGATAATTTTAATTGCCGGCACTGCTTTTGGCGCATATTTGCACTACAAGCCCGGGAGATATGACTCATTTGCGAAATGCCTTACAGAAAAAGGGGTTATTATGTACGGTGCAGACTGGTGCCAGTATACAGCTGCGCAAAGAGGAATGTTCGGCAAGTCGTTCAAATATATAACATACAAGAATTATGATGCAAGGGATGACATCAAGATTACCCCGACATGGGAAGTTGATGGCCAACTTTATGAGAGAGTGTTGGCATTTGACAGGCTTGCGGGCTTGTCAGGGTGCACCTTAAATTAAGAGGAGAGGGATATCAATGGCTAAGAATGAAGATATGATTCCGGAAGAGATGGATGACATGGAGCAAATGGACACTGCCGATGCAGCAGAAGACAGCCGGGCAGATTCAGATGAGGCACAGGATAATGATGCAGGCAGCAATAAGCAGCAGGCAAGCAAGGGAAAAAAACAGAAGCCTGGCAATGCCCATAAGGCAAAGCATGCCCTGAGCCACAAGAAAGCTGAGAAAAAAACCACAGCAAAACACAGGCCCAAGCACGCAGGCAAGGCGCATGTTGAAAAAAAGGCAGCGAAGCCTGGCAAAGATTCATTAAAAGTGTGGCTTTTTGTGATCCTTGGAGTAGTCCTCGTTGTTAATGTAGCGCTGTTATACCAGATTTTGAAAGTGGCCGGCGAAAAGGAAAAGCAGGCAACAGAAGCCCAGGTCTTGCCAAAGCTGGAAATGGTGTCGCTTGTTGATTCAACCTGCGAGATGTGCTTCTCACTGAATGAGGCGGAAAGCGGCATTGTCAGGTCCAACTACAATATCACAGGCAAGAGGGTTGTGGAATACTCTTCAGCCGAAGGCAAGGAACTCATTGCAAAATATGGGATACAGAAGATTCCAACAATTGTTCTGACAGGCGAAACAGATAAAGTGACAATTGCGGGGTTTGGGGTTTCTTCTGATGGGATGGTGTTTGCCGGAACAGCGGCACCCTACGTCAATGCAGCAGATGGCCAGGTCAAGGGACTGGTGACTGTAACCTACTTAAGGCCAGGCAACTGCGCAGAATGCAGCGACCTGAATGACCTCATTTCACAACTGAGCGCATCCGGGATACAGATTGCAGACAAGAAGGAAATTGAAGTTGCGGGGAATGTTGGCAGGATGCTTGTTGACAAATATGCCATAACAATGGCGCCGACCCTCATCCTGTCGCCGGAACTTGCAGAATACCCAGATGCAATTGGAAGCTGGTCGCTGATAGGAACAGTTGAGGAGGACGGCAATTATGTCATCCGAAACGCACAGGCAATTGGCATCCCCTATTATGATATAACAACCAACACGCTTGGCGGCTTGCTCGATGTTACTTATATTGTCGACAAATCATGCGACGCGTGCTACAATGTCAGCATACACAGGGCAATCCTGCTGAGGTTCGGGGCCGAGTTTGGCAGCGAGACAACTGTTGATGTGTCAGACCCTGAGGGCAAGGCATTGATTGAAAAATACTCAATTACCAAGGTGCCTGCCATTGTGATGTCAGGCGATGCTGCGGCATATAGCGGCTTGGTCGAGGCATGGAGGCCTGTTGGAAGCGTAGAAGAGGATGGCACATTTGTCTTCAGGAACCCGCAGGTAATGACCGGGTCGATTTACAAGGACCTGGAAGTGGGCCAGGTGCTCGGCCAGGCCGAGACGGATGCTGCCACAGAAAACACAGCAGGCGCGACTGAATAGGCCGCGATTTTTTATTTCTATTTTTTTATTGCTGAAATCATGATTTTTGACAAAAACTACTGGCAGAGCGGGCATGGCATTGAATAGGGCATCAAAAAAATGGAAAGCATCCTTGATGAGGAGTACGCTGCAAAATATTGTCTCACAGCCTAGAAACCTGCTGCTGGCATTTTTGTTTGACCTTGCGTTTGTCTTTATAGCCTATATCCTGAGATTCACAATTCTGGACATGCTGGCTTCAACAATGCCAGTCGCGGCGGGCTGGGCGGCTGCGCTGCACCTTTTGGCCATAATAATTTTTTACAGTGCAATCAAGTTCATTGTGCTGGTGCTTATCAGCGAATACAGCCAAAAAAAGCAAAGGCAGGACTACAGCAGGATCATGCCTTTCATCATACTGAATGCAGCGCTTGGCTTAATCCTTACAATTCTGCTCCTGATGCCTATCCTGGTTAACCTTATTCCTGTGTCCCAGGGATTGGCCATTTTTATCTATTGGGCGTATATGGCAACTGCATTGGCATTTTTTTATTTGTGGCTGAACCTTTCACATTCGTTTTTCATAATTGGCAATGGCGCCTTCGGGAGCCTGGGAAAAGGCCTGAAATTTACGCTCACGCAGTTCAGAAAGCATTCAGGAGTGGCTGGATTATTTGTGTCCGCGGCATTGGTGATAGCAGTGTTGGTGCTGCTCATGGACTTGGGGCTGCGGCTGGCGCTCAATGCAGAGACAATTAACATCTCCTATCCAAGAATTGCCATGTGGCTGACTTATGCCACCCTGTTTATTTTCTATTTATTGCACGCTTTTTGCAGGGCTTACTTTTTGGACATTTGCCTAAAAAGCAAAGCATGAGTTTTGCCTGTTGAAGACCTGAGAATAGTGGCCTTGCCCGAAACGTGAGTTTGGGCATCAATTTTGCGAAGCCCATTCCCGGAGGGGTTATGCATTTTTCGGGGTTGCAGAGGAGAAAAATGCAATTCGCGAGAAGATGCAAAGCTGAGCAGATGCCCAAACCGAGCCGGAAGGCGAGTTTTCGGACAAGGCCAAGAATAGGCAAACATTAAAATATGCATGAGAGGTTATTGGTGCCATGTTCGAACACAATATTAATCCGGTGCTTGTAAGCTGGGGATTTTTGGAAATAAGGTATTATGGGATTATCTATGCCCTTGGGTTTGTATTTGCATTGTGGTACCTTTTGCAGAGGAGCAGGCAGGGCAAGCTTTCACTCACTGAGGAAGAGATTTATGATTTCATGGTTTACCTTGTAGTCGGCGTTGTTTTGGGCGCGAGGCTTTTTGAGGTTGCATTTTACCATCCTGATTATTACTTTTTGAACCCTGGTCAGATTTTTGCTGTTTGGAATGGCGGCCTGTCATTTCACGGCGGATTTGTTGGCGGCGTGTTTGCATTGGTGCTGTTTCTCAGGAAAAGAAAGCATGATTTTTACGAAGTGGCGGATGCATTGATGGTCCCTTTGGCATTGGGTTTGGCCTTTGGGCGCCTGGCAAATTTCATCAATGGCGAGCTGTACGGCAGGGTAACAACAATGCCATGGGGGGTAAAGTTCCCGGGCGCAGATGGGTTCAGGCACCCCACACAAATCTATGAAAGCCTGAAAAATTTCCTGATATTCGGCACTTTGTTTTCAATCAGGGACAGGAAATTCAAGAAAGGCTTTTTGTTCTGGGGCTTCATCACATTGTATGGCATATTGAGGCTTGTCATTGAATTTTGGAAGGAGCCGGAAACAATTTTCCTTGGAATTCCCATGGGCCAGCTGATGAGCGGGATTATGATTTTAACAGGAGGGTATGTGCTTTATAGCAAATATTTAAAAAAATAGCCCAAGTAAGAAGTTATATAGCCTGGCATGGCATATGGAAGATTACGGCAGGATAAGAGGGATTAAGAGGGGACATCCAAAAATGAAAGAAATTGACAATACGACCAAGATCATAGCAATAATTGTTATCGCAATAGTCGTCTACCTGTTGTCTTTTCTTGTCCTGAGAAATATTTTTGCCGGAGACCTTAACACAATCCAGCACATGGCTGCGATGAGGGGAGGAAGCGCAAATTATTATCATACACTGATAACAACTTCATCCTTGCTTATTGCTGCTGTTGTTGCATTGATTGCAAGCCTTTTGCTGAAAAGCCAAAAAACAGCAGAACAGGGGAAGCCAGGCAAGGCTGACAAATCAAATGAGCTCAAAATAATAAAGAAAGCCCTGAGCGCAGATGAGAAAAAAATTGTAGAGGAAGTTGAAAAGGCAAGGGAGATAACACAGGATTCCCTGAAGTTCAGGCTTGACTGGAGCAAGGCAAAGGTTTCGACAATACTGACCAACCTTGACAGGAAGGGGATACTGCAAAGGGAAAGGCTTGGAAAGACATACACAATCAAGCTTCAGAAATGATTTTGCGAATTATGCACGGATTATGATTCTGCCAGACGCGCAACAAGGCTGTTTCTGCTGATTCTTCTTGCATTCCACCCTTCAAGGGCCAGCGCCTCAAGTGCTGGCGCAATCCTGTCAGATAATGGCATTGAGCGGAGTATAGCGCCCGGCTTTGCCACACGCCTTAATTCACGGGCAAGTGCATTGGAATCTGAATAGCTAAATGCTGCCTGGACATCCATTATCCTGTCTACGCTTTTGTCTGGTATTTGCTCCAGTGCAGCAACGTCACTTTGCGCGAATTGAAGTGAGCCCCTTTTGCCAACATCAAGATGATTCGAGGAGTACCGTTTGTCAACACCTATCCATACTATCGTGTCATTTTTCCTGTGGGCATTATAAAGCTGCGTCAAAGCCAAGCCTTCGCCAGCCCCCAGTTCCAGGATTGATGTATCAGGTGCGAAAAATTCGTGTACATAAGGGCGAGGGGAATGGCTTTCACCTTTGAGATTGTTATTGGCCCTGATTCCAATAGATTCCAGGAATTCCCGGTCGTTCGGGAAGAGGGACCGAAGATAGTATGCTGCTGTGTGGTTGGTGTACCACAGGGGATTTTGGCCGTCGTAATGGTAATCTGGCAGAGCCTGCGGGGCTTCAAATAGCTTTCTTAAGCTAAAAATATCGTCTGGAGATAGCCAATCATGCCTGGTGGATTCAAACATCTGTTTAAGGAAGTCATAAAATGGAAAAAGTGGAGGTGCCATGCATGAGCTAGCCTGCAAAAATTAATAAAGCTTGCCAATTGTGCATAGGGAAACGGTTCTTAAACCGTTCAGAACGGTTTAACTGGCAAGGAATATATATACCCACCGGCTACTAAAAGCTAATCAAATTAAAAGGTGATGAACATGAAAAATAACACAATTTTGGCTGTTGTTGGAGTAATAGCTGTGCTTGCATTGGCAGGCTTTGCGGCCGGGCACGGCTTTGGAAGAGGCTATGCAACATATGGCACAACTGACGCTGGTGCATTTCAGGGCATGGGAGGCATGCATGGCATGATGGGCCAAGGCTTCAAGAATGGCGGCATGATGGCAATGCACACTGAAGTTGAAGGAGCCCTGGAAAGCGGCGATTACCAGGCTTTCCTCGATATCCATGAAGAGTATGGCATGAGCATGGACATAACCGAGGAGCAGTTCCAGCAGATGGCCAAATGGCATGAAGCCATGGAAGAAGGCGACTATGACACCCTCAACCAGATGAAGGCTGATGGATTTCAGCCAGGCTTTGGCAAAATGGGAGGCATGGGAAGGCATGGCGGCTGCCCCATGATGCAGGGATAGTTCTTTGATCCAAACTTTCTTTCAAAGAAAGTTTGGCATTTTACTTTTTCTTTTTGTCAAGAACCACCGGTCAGAGACCGTGGAATGCCATGTTTAGTTCCATAGACCTCGTGGTTAGTTTGGAATGCTTCGCATTCCTAACTCCATAGAAACCTCGCGGTTTCTAGGGCACCGAAAATGCCGTGCATTTTCCAGTGTCCCAAAAATTGTTTCACAATTTTTGAGGACTTGAACATCATGAAAATGCAAAGCATTTTCATGATCCTGAAAATCGCTTTATGCAATTCAAAAATGCGATTTTCATGATGTTAGGAATTTTTCACTTGAAAGTTTGACATTGGCTTTCCAGCCACCAGTTAATTTTCCTCCGAAATTGCCAAGGTTTATATATTAGAAGCTTTACAATATTTGTAAAATATCAAGCTTGATATTATAAAATTAAATTTAGTATTGATTAATAAATTGTGGATTTAGCGCAGTTAGGAGGTGGCAATGATGAAACATATCATGGTTGTGCCTGTTGGGGAAAAGACAGACACAGATGCATTATATGTAGGCATACGTGAGTTTCCGACAGAAAAAGTCTATCTCATTGCCAGAAAGGACAGGATGGATTCAATGCGCGAGGTCCGCAAAGACCTTGAGAAGTTCAAGCTGCCTGTCTCTGTGATTGAGATGGCAGAGTCAAACCACTGGGAGGAGACTTTCAGGGCAATAAATGAGATTACCCACATAGAAAAAGGCAAGGATATCATAATCAATGTCGCAACAGGAGACAAAGGGGCCAGGTGCATAGCCATAAGCGCGGCATTTGTCAATGGCCTCAAGGCATTTGATGTGACAGGCAGCGAGGTCATGATGCTCCCTGTGCTCAAGTTCTCATATTACAGGCAGCTGACGGACAAGAAAATGGATATCCTTAAGATCCTGAACAACAAGGACTGCTGCTCATCACTTGAGATGCTTGCCAAGAAGACAAAAATGAGCCTGCCATTGATTTCTTACCATATCAACGGCAACCTGAAGTCAGAGGGATTAAAGGCACTCGGGCTTGTGGAAACAGCAGAAGCCAAAGGAAGGCTTGAGGTTAGGCTGACAACATTGGGCAAGCTGCTGATTAAAGGATATGTAAGCTAACATTTTTTCACCTATGAATTGTGGAGACAATTATTTTAGGGCTTAAGAAAAAAATATTAATAGGAGGAGTTAAGGGGTTGTTCCATGGCAGCAGAGATGACAGTGAGCATTTGGATTGCATTCATTGGCGGGTTTCTCGCATTTTTTTCGCCATGCATTATTCCGCTGATTCCCGCGTATCTCAGCTACCTCAGCGGAACCACTCTTTCAGATGTTGAAAAGAAAGGCAAGAGGATAAACTGGGGCATATTCATCAATTCAGTTTTTTATTCGCTGGGATTTGCAGTGATATTCACAGCGCTCGGCCTTTTGACCGGATTGCTGGGCAGCAAGATTGGAAACTTCCAGCTTTGGCTTTCACGGATAGGGGGGAGCATAATAATTATTTTCGGGCTGCATACAGTTGGCCTTCTTGAAATACCATTTTTGGGCAGGGAAGTGAAGATAGGCAAAACAGTCAGGGCTGGAAATTATTTTTCATCCTTTCTTCTCGGGGCAAGCTTTGGAGTTGGCTGGACGCCGTGTGTGGGCCCAATTCTCGCCAGCATCCTTCTCTTGGCCGGAACGAGCAATTCTGCCCTGCAGGGAGGCTATTTGCTGGCATTCTTTTCGCTTGGATTGAGCCTGCCATTTATGCTGACAGGACTGTTCACAGGCAGCGTTGCAAGATTCATCGACAGGAACAATGCGCTTTTCAGGATATTCAATATCATAGCCGGAATCCTGCTCATAGCGCTGGGGATAGTGGTTTTCACGAATAATTTTACCAGGCTGATTTCGTACATATTGTAGGATGGATTTTCGTTAATTGCGTCGCCAACAAGAGGCACGGAAAAATGGACAAAAAATCAATAAGGAGCAACCTGCTTATTATTGCTGTTGCAATAATCATTGGAATAATTTTGTATGTGGAAAAGCCATTCCAGAAGCAAAGCGATCTTGGCACAGGGAGTGGTGGCCTGGCCATGACTGAAGACGGCCTTGTCGAGGATACGAGCAGTTATCCTGATGCCCCTGAATTGCAGGGGATTTCGCATTGGATTAATTCCAATCCGCTTGAAATAAGCAGGCTGAAAGGCAAGGTGGTATTGGTTGATTTCTGGACATACAGCTGCATTAATTGCATCAGGACACTGCCCTATCTCAAGGACTGGCACGATAAGTATGCAGATGACGGGCTGGTCATCATTGGAGTCCATACCCCTGAATTCAAGTTCGAAAAAGAAATCGCGAATGTCGAGGCTGCTGTAAAAGGCTTCGGGGTCATGTATCCGGTTGCCATGGACAATGACTACCGAACCTGGAATGCCTATGGCAACAGGTGGTGGCCGCACAAATATCTGATTGACAAAAATGGAAAAGTGAGGTATGACCATATTGGGGAAGGCGGCTATGCAGAAACAGAATCGCAGATTGTGAGATTGTTAAAAGAGATTAATCAGGATGTTGAAAAAAAGGACAGCGACGTTAAGGATGAAAGCGGGGGATTGGGACGCCTTTTCCAGACCCCTGAATTGTACGCAGGATATGACTTTGCAAGAGTTGACCTGGGCAATGATGAGGGTTATGCCCCTGACCAGATTGTGGATTACAAGGAACCAGAATCAATCTCTGCTGACAGGATTTATGCAGCTGGCAAATGGCTCAACAATGGCGATAACCTAAAGCATGCTGAAAATGCAGAGGGCAAGATACTGTTAAGATATACAAGCAGGGCTGTGCATGTGGTGGCGGACACAGCTGAGCCAAACAGCCCTGCAATGATAGAAGTCCTTCTGGATGGCAACAGCCTGAATGTGAAAAATGCTGGCAGGGATGTAGAGATTGATGCTGAATCAGGCAAAAGCATGATGAAGGTTGACAGGGCACGGCTTTACAATGTCATCAGCGAGAATGCAGATTATGGCAGCCACATGCTCACTTTGGCAAGCAATGACAATAAGTTCATGATTTACACTTTCACATTTGGAAGCTGAGTGGAGAAGTTTATCCTTGATAGATGAGAAGAAAACATGGCCGGGAAAAACAAAAAATCTGAAATCAAGGATGCTGGACCCAGGAATAAGAATAGGACTGCACTGCTGGCAGTGGCGGTTGTGATAATAGCTGGGTTGATATTATGGCTGGAAAATCCCTTCAAGGAAAGGCCGGCCAAGATCTCAGATGTTTATCTGGCTGCAAATGAGGCAAAGCCTGTTGCAATTGGGGAAATGGCCCCTGACTTCGGGCTTGAGGCATTGGATGGAAGAACTGTTAAATTGAGCGAGTTCAGGGGAAAGCCTGTCATTATCAATTTCTGGGCCACATGGTGCCCTGACTGCCTGATAGAAATGCCCTGGTTCGAGGAAACCCACAGGGAATCCAATGGCAGCATAATCCTCCTCGGCGTGGACCTGCAGGAAAGCAGGGAGGACATGATTAGGTTTGTCCAGGAAAATGGTATTACTTACCCTATACTTTTGGATCCTGACAGGGTTGCCAGGGATATGTACAAGTCAATGGGTGTGCCGACAACATATTTTGTGAGCAAGGAAGGCATTATTGTTGACCTTAAGCAAGGCGGGCTTACAAAGGAAGAATACCAGGAAAAACTCAGGGCACTGATTGAATCCTGAAAGCCTGGCAGAATTGTTGGAGGAAGAGTGAATGGCAAATATGCCTGTTCCTGAAGAAAATTTTATTAACACCCCAAAAAAGATTGTTTCGGTGGGAATTTATGGCCTGGCCTTGTCCGGGATTCTTTATGCCCTGACAACCTGGATTGCCTTGGGAGCGGCATATCTCCAGCTATTTTGGGTAATCAGGGCATGGCCGTGGATAAATTTGGCAGCTGCATTGGGCTCTGTCGCATTAATTGCATTGGGATTTGCCAGGGGCTACAGGGTTTAAGGCATGGCAAGAGTAGGTAAGATTGTTTCTAGAAAAAGAAGCTATAAAGCCCTTCAATCAGTATGAATGATGCAAAAACAAGGGGAAACGAGGCAACGATATTCTGCGGCAGTGTGACAACCAGTGAGAGGAAATACAGCACTGATGGAAAAATCAGGAAGAAATGGATTATGTATGAAAGCGCGATATAATCACCGGTGATATGCGCGCCAAGAATGTTTGAAATCTGGATAGCGATTACAGTCAATGCGGCAATCACCAGAATATTGATGCCCAAAAACTTGTCCATGTGGGTGTAGCCATACTCATTCAGGAAGAGGATAATCCCCACTGGAAGGCCCGCTATCCCGACAATGTTGTCTATCATGGCCAAACAATTGAACTTTGAGTATAAAAAATTTTCTGCAATCGGCATTTCCAATGTCATTGTGAAATTGACGGCAGCACCTGCCATTGGAAAAATTGGATACAAAGATTTATAAATAATCCAATTAAACTTAACAATCGTTATGTTAACCAGCTTTTTGATAATGTTTCGTGAAAGCCTGGAAGCTTCGCTGATAGTAGGCATAATCCTTGGCTACCTTGCAAGAACCAAGCAGCAGAAGTACAACAACATTGTTTATCTGGGCATTATTTCCGGAATTGTCAGCAGCGTAATTTTTGCATATCTGTTCAGCATGATTGCCGGAGGATTTGAAGGCGTCGCTGAGCAGGTTTTTGAAGGCGCAACCATGGTTATAGGCGCTGCACTGTTGACATTCATGATATTCTGGATGATGAAGCAAAAAAATGTTTCTGCATCCTATCACAAAAGGATGCAGCGCAGCATTGAGGCAGGGGCATCCTTCGGCCTGTTCACTGTGGGATTTATCTCAATCCTGAGAGAAGGCGTTGAAACAGTAATTTTCCTGAACGCGGCACGGTTCGCCGCAGGCTCCACCAGCATTCTCGGCGCATTTCTTGGCATAATTGCAGCAATTGTCCTGGGCTATGTTGTCTTCACAGGCATGGCAAAAGTCAGCGTAAAAAGATTTTTCAATGTTTCGAGCATTGTCCTTGTGCTGTTTGCAGCTGGGCTTGTGTCCCACGGCATACATGAATTCCAGGAAGCAGGCGTCATCCCAGTATTGCATGGCCAGGCATGGGACATCAATCCCCTGCTCAACCCGGATGGAAGTTTCCCATGGCTGCATGAGGAGGGCATAATTGGCAGCATCCTGAAGGGACTGTTCGGATACAATGGGAACCCAAGCATACTCGAAGTCATGAGTTATGGTGTGTACCTGGGAGGCATCTTTATCATTTACAACAAAATGAACAGGATAAGCTCAGTTCCCGACAAATCTTGAGTATAGGCTCCTTGCATGTTTTTCGTCCCTGGCAGAAACCAGGGCCCTTCCATTCCTGAATAGGGTGAGATGCCCAAAGCTTATGCATTGGCCAAAATCCCTGAAGCCTTTTTTTCGCGATAAAGCCTTCTTGATGGCATTGAATTTTGCCGGGCTGAGCTTTCCGTGGATTTGAAATGTATTCCTGCTGCACAATTTGACAGCGCGCGTCGTGGCCTTGCCGGAAAGGTAATCGTATTTTCCAGAACAGGCATTGCATCCTTTCCTGAAATTGACCTTTATCCTCAGCAAATCATTGCTTTTGAGGTTAAAGCGGACCATGTCTGTGCTGGCCTTGCCATTTGAAACTATTTTTTCTGCTTCAGATGCCTGGTAAGCGGAGGTTATCATCGCTGCCTGAAACATAATACCCAAAGTCTCGCATGTTTCTGCATTGGATGGGCGGCCAAGTGCACATTCAAGGCACGGGCCGCCAGGCAAGATGCTCATTGCAGTGCCTATCCGGCCTGCTGCGGCAGAATAGATCCATGGAATCTTGTTCTTTCTGCAATAATCATTTATCAGAAACCGGGTTTCAAGGTTGTCTGTGCAGTCAAGAATCAGGTCATGCCCTTCCAAAATATGGATATTCCCAGATGTCAGGTCAGCCACAATCGGAAGGCTTTTGCACCGAGGATTGATTTCTGCCAGGTGTTCCGAGGCAGCCAATGCCTTTGGCTTGCTCAAATCCGTTGAGCTGTACAACAACTGCTTTGCGAGGTTGTGTTTTTCCACAATGTCGCGGTCAATAAGGGTGAGCTTCTTAAGGCTGAATTTAGCAACATGTCCGGCTGCCAGGCACCCCAGGGTTCCAAGGCCTACAATCGCGATTCTTGCCTGATTCTCAAATTTTGCCATTGATTTCATGAATATGAAAGTTAAATATTATGCATTATATGTTGATAGCATATTTTGACAATAATTATCATAGAAAAAAGGATTTAGCCAGGTATATTAAGCCTATCTGTACTTGCCCATCTCTTCCCTTGTGTCCTGCAAGGTGTCGTCCATTTCTGTCAAAGCGTCAAGGAGCTCCTGCGCTGTCTTGCTCTTTTCAACGCTCCCGGTAGCGCCGCAGTAAGGGCACTTGGTGACTTCCTTGTCGCGCTGGAACTTGTAATTGCATTTTGTGCAGTGGTATGAGGTTTTCATCATAATTGCATTGGTGTATGTTATTTATATATTTTTTGCTTGTAATAAAACATTGTGCTATCCCATTATTAGTTTACACATAAACCTCACTCGGTGATGTTTATGTACAAATTGACATTTGAAAAAAGAGTTTGGATAGTAAAGCAATGGCA
>JAGVYD010000006.1 GCA_018303405.1 Candidatus Woesearchaeota archaeon
AGCATTGCAGCTTCCCATGCATTGCATTTTTCTCCTCTGCAACCCCGAAAAATGCTTAACCCCTCCTGGAATGGGCTTCGCAAAATTGATGCCCAAACTAACTTTTCGGGCAACCCCCTTGCCAGCGCATGAATGCATGAATGGTTAGAAAAGCATGTTTAGAAATGCAGGACTTTGCCAGTCTTGTCCCTGTGGACCCTGCCAAAGTCTGGCGCCACAGACGCAGCAGTCATGATTGGGCCATCTATGCAGGTCCTGTAGCCATTGCACTCGCACACACCGCAGATTCCCACGCCGCACTTGTAATATCTTTCAGTGCTCAGGAGGATTTTATCCTCAGGAAGGTAGTTGGCTGCAATGTCTGCCGCTTTCTTCATCATGATTTCAGGCCCGGCAGTTGAAAAGCTCCTGATCTTGAGGCCTGACTTGAGCTTGCCTGCAAGCAGGTCAGTCACATATCCCTTGAATCCCTCGGAGCCATCATCGGTTGAGACGAATGTCATGCAGATTTTGCTGAACTCGTCCTTGAGAAGAAGCTGATTGGCTGTCCTTCCGCCAATGAAGACTGCAGATGGCAGCTGCTGTGATGCAAGAAAAAACAAAGGGGCAACACCTGTCCCCCCGCCAACGAGAACAGAATCTTTCATCTCAGGATAGGCAGTCCCATAAGGGCCGCGCATCATCACTGTGCCGCCAACCTTGAGCTCAAACATCTTTTTAGTGAAAGGGCCAACTGCCCTGACAACAAGCATTACGGGATTGTTGTGCGCCAGCGAAAAAGGCTTTTCAGCAACCCCCTTTAGCCACGCAAAAACATAATGCCCTGGCCTGGCATGCGGGATTGCCCTGTCAAAATAAAAGATTTTCAGGTCGTGGTCAACCTGCCTGATTTCTGTGATCTTGAATGGGGAATACTGCATGAGTTTCTGCTTTATCACAATGCTGGCGCATGAATTCTGATTGCCTTGCAGATCTTTGTCCATGGCGGCAAAATATTTTTTTATGGAGCTTGTGTCCAGGCCGGTCAGGGCTGAGCCAACTCCGAAAATTGTCGCCCCTGCATCCCTGAATTGCCTGACATCATCAGCATCCATTATGCCTCCCATCCCTATAATCGGGATTTTTTTGCCGAGCCTGTCAGCCACTTCCCTTGTTATTTTCACGCATTCAAGCGCCCTTGGTTTTACAAATGAGCCTGACACGCCACCTTTGCCGTGGCTAAGAACTTCATTGTCAGCCGGGCCAATTGTGTTGATTGCAGTAATGCCATCTGCACCCGCATTCAGCGCGCCCTCGACAATCTCACTGTAATTTTCCACATTGGGCGTCATTTTAACGATGATCGGCTTGCTGACCTGGTCCTTGAGTTTTTTTGTGTATCTCCCTGTCAGCTCACAGCTTGTGCCAATGTGGATGCCATAGCCTTTTTCAGCATGCGGGCAGGAAAAATTCAGCTCAAAGCCGTCTGCAATGCCTTCCAGCCCCTTGGCAATCTTCACAAGACCTTCCGGCGATGAATCAAAAATTGAAACAAGCAGGAAGCGGTTTTTGAGAGGATAGATTTTTTCAGCTTCGGCCCTGAAGGCTTCAAATCCGGGATTGCCTAAGCCCACTGCATTTATGAAAGTGTTTTTTTCAGGCAAGTCTGCAAAAATGGGCTCAATGTTGCCGGGCTTGGGCGCCAGGCCAATGCTTTTTGTGGTAAGAACGCCGACCTGGGGGATTTCCCTGGCAAATTTTGCAATTATTCCGATGTTGGTTGTGACAATGCCAGAGCCTATTGTAAAAGGGCCTGATATTTTTTTTCCGAAGAGCTCCATGTCATCTATGCGAGCAGCCAGGTGGTTATAAAGTTTTGCCAAGATTTTTATATGGCAATGCATTAAAACAGCCCATGAAAATTACATTCCTTGGCGTTGGAAGCGCAACAGACCCCAATTATCCAAATGTGTCTGTCCATGTTGAGGGCAAAAAAAGCAGCATCATCCTTGATTGCGGCACAAGCATTGCCCAGGCCCTGATAAACCGCCAGGATATCATGACAACAGTTGACGGCATTTACATAAGCCACAGGCACGGCGACCATTTTTTCGGCCTGCCGACTGTGCTGATGAGGATGAGGGAGCTAAACAGGAAAAAGCCGCTTGTAATCTTCGGCCATGCAGGAATAAAAAAATTCGTCCAGGCTGCCCTTGCCCTTGCTTATTCAACTTTTCTTGGAGAGCAGCCGGATTTGCCATATTCACTCAGGTATGCTGAGTTTGAGCAGAATAAAAAAATGTTCGGGCTTGGCTTTGGGCTCGCGCCGACCATCCACGGTGAAACAAATTATGCTGTTAGAATCACAGAGGGAAATAAGTCAGTTGTTTACAGCGGCGACGGCATGTTTACTGAGCAAGGCAGGAAACTCTACAGGGGATGTGACCTGCTGATACATGAATCTTTCACAATTGACGAGACTTTCAGGGGGCATGCAATGGCCACTGACCTAATCAAAATGAGCAAGGAAGAGAATGTCAAGGCATTGGCGCTGGTTCATTTCAGGGAAACTGTCAGGGCAGGAGACCTGGCCAGGCTGAGAACAATAATTAAAAAGGAAAAAATAAATGCATTTGTCCCCGAGCCAGGAACAATGCTGGTCATCTGAATGATACCATGCCAAAGCTTATCATTAACGCAACAATTCTGCCGGAAATTTTCCGGAAAAAATGAGCAAAGGCATAAATAACTTATGGATATGCAATAACGCATGATCAGCCGAAAAGAATTGATGGTTCTTGCATGCCTGAGAAAAAATGCAAGGCAGCCCCTAGTTGAAATGGCAGGGCAAACAGGCATGTCCGTATCAAATGTGCATTCCATCATGAGAAAGATAGCCAGCCACGGAATAAGCAAAAATTATTGCGAGCTGGATTTCGGAATGGCCGGCTACCCGATACGGCTATGCTACATCGTGCAGATTGGCAGCAATAAGGGAACAAATGAAAACTTAGGGGAGCTTTTGAATGCCAGGCCGGATTTGCTAAAGCATGTCAATAATGTTTTCAGGCTTAACAATGGCACGAATTATTTTATCGAAGCCATTTTCAGGGAAATGCGGGAAGCCTATGCGTTCAGCGAGCTGCTGCAGCAAGTTTCCAAAAATTTTGCCGAACACCATGTTATTGAAGTCATCAAAAAAGAGGGGTTTGAATTGCCCTTGAAGAGCGAATAGCGGTTAATGACCGCATTCAGGGCAAAATTCTGGCTTTTTTGCTGGGCATTTGTTCTCATAAATGGTTAAGCTGTCCTCATAATAGTTTATAATCCCCCAAGCATGGTGCGAAAGGTTTATATATGAATATAATCATGTAACAGCTAAGAAGAGGTGAATCCATGGGTGAGGATGACAGTGAGTATGAATTGACTTCTCGAAAGCAGCTAGAGGATTTGAAGAGGGAAATTAGAAGGCTCAAAGGCAAGTCACCTGAAGATGACAGGGAAGCCCGCCCGCACAGTTCAGGCAAGCTGGATTCATCGGGCAGCGGCTCATTGCAGGACTCAATTGACGAACTTAACGGCCACATTAGCGAGCTTCTGGATATTTTCAAAATGGCCAAAGACGGCGAATCCGAAGATGGCAACTCACATGAGACCATCATGAAAAAGCTTGATTTGATTCTGGATGAAAACAGAAAGATTGCAAAAGGCATTGTGTCCCTGGCAGACATGATGAAAAGGCAAGCGCAGGCGCCTCCTCCAATGCCCATGAGGGATATGGGCATGCAACAGGGAATGCCTCCGCCATTGAGGGCCCCATTGCAAAGAGTGCAGGCTCCGCCTCCAATGCAGGGCATGCCGCCACAGTTTGGCCCTCCGCCAGGAGGAATGCCGCCGCCTTTTGACATTCCTCCAGCCTTGCAGCCATTTAATCCAGGAATGCCCCCTCCGCCGCCAAGGGAAGAAAAGAAGAGGGGCCTTTTCGGAAGGTAGCAGCTAAAATGCAGCGCGGGCAAATCGATTTTGATGCTGTTTCTCATGCACTGGCTAAACTTTCTGCCGCAGCAAAATCCGTGGACACGTCGAAGAGGTTCAGCCTTGGCCCATTGCCGGTTTCTGAGCAAAAGCAGAGCTATTACAGCACAGGCAGGAAGCAGAAAAAACAGGCATTGAAGCCCATTGAGAATGAAAAAAGCAGCGGCTCCAAAAGCATCATTGCAGTTGTCCCAGCCGGGCCGGATATGGATGCAGGGCAGAAAGCTGAATATGAAAAGCTTGCGTCAAGGTATGAGGGCCTCAAGGAAAAATACCAGATGCTTCTTGATGAAAAATCACGCAGCGAGCGGCTTTTGCAGGAAAGGCTGGAAATAATTTCCAAAAGGGCACAAAGGGAAAGCACGCTGGAAATTGTGAGGAAAAAACTCATGAAGCTTGAAGAGCGGAACAGGAAATTGATGAGCAGTGGCGGCGCGCCGTATGACAAGCTTCAGAAAATGCTCGACCGAATTGCAGAAATCAGGAGAAGACTTTACTTGCCTGATGCGCTTGAGGAGCATGAGCACATTTTGGAAAAGGAAAGCCATGAAGAAGAGGTTTATGACAAGATTGGGGATATGGATTTTGAGCCAGAACAGCCAGGCGGCCAGCCACTGGCCGGCCAGGACATCCAGGGAGATGGAATGCCCTTTCCACCGGATGCAATGAATGCTGCCAATTCAATCAATGCAAACCAGCAGCGGGAAAGTGAAGGCAACATGGAAAAGGCAATGGCTGAGCAGGGACAAAGCCTTATGCCTCTTGACCCGTCCATGATGGCTGGCCAGGAAAGCGAAACAGCTGATGGCTATGGCAATACGCCGGTTTTTGAAGCAGATGTCCCCCCGGAATGGCTTGCGGAAGAATCCCCGCAGGAAATGGTGCCGGACAATATTGAAGCGCCAATTGTCCCCCCGCTGGAAGGGAAAGATGATGACAAGGCAAGGCTTCCTGAATTAAGGGATGATGAGCAGACAACACCTCTGCCCGGCGAGAAGAAAGAAGGACTGGCCGGAAAATTGAAAGGGCTTTTCCATAAATGAGGCAAGATTGGGGTAATAGCCATGCTTAGCATTCTAACAACACAAATTTTATATAATCCCCGATAAGGAAAAATGCCATGTTAATCGTCAAATCCAACATAAAGGAAGCCACGACATACCAGGGCAAGGCATACAATGTCTCAAGCGATTTTGCAGATGCGTTGGACGCCAAAGTCAAGGAAATGATCCAGGACGCATGCAGAAGGGCGGGCCAGAACAACAGGCACACAATAATGCCGCGAGACCTTTGAGCATTTTGCCGACTAGAGCTTTTTCAGCCAGCTTCTGATAATTTCTTCTGCCGGCTTTATCATCCCTATGCCAAATCCAATTACAAAGATGAGAATAACACCGCCTGTAATCATCAGTATTGTCATCTCGGCCAGGAAAATCCTGAAGCCGATTTCGCGCAAGGCAATTCCGGCAAAGAAGATGATGGTAAGAATCTTTATGAGTGTGCTGATAGCCTGAATGCCGCGAAGCTTTTTCGCATGCGATGCGCTGTTGGCAAGGAAGTCAGCAAATAGAAGGCCAGCGAGCATTATCACGATGCCGGCAATCAAGTGTGGCACCCAAAGCGCTACGCTTGTCAGGATATCTGCCAGTTCATCCAGGTAAATGATATTTGCCGCAGGAGTGAGGAATGCGACAAACACCCACCATTTTACAAGCTGTCCTGCTACCCTGGACAAGTGCAGGCCGCCAATGGCGTCCACCATTTTCTTCTCATGCATCCAGTGGTCGATCTTGGTCTTTTCAATGATTTTTGTGACGAGGTAGCCAAGCAGGACACCGACAAAATAGCCGACAATGATTACGGCAAGCGCAGCCAAAATGCCTGGAAGATAAAGAACAATACTATTCCATATCTGAACAAACGGATCCAGAAGCTCATAACCTGATGTGCTGATTGCCATCGCTGAATATTTTATTTTTTCAGACTATTTAAAAGTTTCGGTGATGCTGTGCCCGGTTGAAAATCCCCTGCCTAAATTCAATAAATGTTTTAAATCGCATATGCTTTAATGAGCTCATGGGAGATGTTTCAAGCCAGGCAGCATACCTGCAAGACTGCTACAACAGGGAATTTGAGGCAGTTGTTGAAGAAGCGAATGGAAAGTACATTGTATTGCAGAAGACATTTTTCTACCCTGACTCAGGCGGCCAGCCCTATGACACCGGAATGCTGATGACGGAAGACGGCAGGATGTTTAAGGTTATTTTTGTGGGAAAATTCGGCAATAACATCAGCCATGAATTGGACCAGGAAGGCCTGAAACCAGGGGACAAAGTAAAAGGGATGGTTGACTGGGAAAGGAGATATGCCCATATGCGTATGCACACCGCAATCCACATTCTCTGTGCCGTAATCAACAAAATTTCCGGCGCCCAGATTACCGGAAACCAGATAGGCGTGGAAAAAACAAGGATAGACTTCAGCCTTGATAATTTTGACAGGGAGCAGATCAAAAGGTATGAGGAAGAGACCAACAGGATAATCAATAATGCCCATGATGTGGAATTCAAGTTCATGTCCAGGGAAGATGCGCTTGAAATACCCTCGGTTGTAAAGCTGCAGATGGAATTCCCAAAGGATGTTGAAACCATCAGGCTGGTTGACATTGTTGGATTTGATGTGCAGGCATGCGGAGGGACACATGTCAAAAACACTTCTGAAGTGAGGGGGATAAGGGTCATAAAAGCGGAAAACAAGGGAAGGAACAACAGGAGGATATATTTTGAGCTGGCTGGTGAATGAATTCTATATAAAAAATTCCATATAAAAACTAATACTTGTTCAGGATGAATCCCAGTCGCTCACTTGTGCGTGTACCAGAAATTGAGCTGGCCGTTTTCCCCGCCTATGCTGTCAAGCCTGCAGAAGCCAAACCTTTCAAACTGCACAATCTCATTGACCTTGACATTTTTCAGCATTGGCTCGGCCTTGCCTGACCTGACCACCTTGTCCGGCATCATGACAGTGACATCCACCAGGCCATCCGCGGCAGGAAGCCAGTGCATTATTTTTTTCCCGGCTGTTTTGTATTTTTCAACTTCCTTAGAATGGAATGAAAAATCATTTCCTTTCCTGGTGAAATTCAGGCAGTCCATTAGCCGGTAAAGCGCATTGTCCTCCAGGCTTTGGAAATCATTCCTGGAAAGCAGGAATCCTGAATGCGTGATGAGGTCTCTCGTGCCCCTGTTTGGATAGTCTGGGTGCAGTTTCAAGTGGCTTGTCGAGTCCGGCGCGCCCCTGATGTGGATTTCAACCGGATCATCAATGAAAAAATACCTGTTGCAGCTTGAGTCGAGGATTCTCCTGTTCTGCACAATGAGGTCGTCCCATGTCAAAGTTGCCTCTGCCTTGGTTATGCCTGTGTTGACAATGAAATTCTTAATTGCATCCGGAACAAAGCCCCTCCTTCGCAGGGCAACAAGTGTTGTGAGGCTCGGGTCGTCCCACCCGACCAGCTCGCCATTTTTTATCTTGTCTCGGATTATCCTGCCTGAGCTTTCAACGCCCTCCATATTGAAGCGGGCAAACTCGAAGATTTTTGTCTGGTCAAAGCCCAATTCCAGCTGAATGTGCCTCTGCAGCTCGTTCCTCAGCTCAAACTCCTTGCTTCGCAGGCGATGGGTAATCTTCTGCAGGCCGTCCATGATTGAGTTCTCAAAATCATAGGTTGGCCAGACACGGTATCTCCTGCCGGTAAGGGGGTGGCCTTTCTCGATTATCCTCATGAGAACAGGGTCGCGCATTGTTGTGTTTTGGTGCGTGAGGTCGATTTTCATCCTCAGGACTGCCTCGCCTTCCTTCATCAGGAACATGTCCTGCCAAAGGTGCTGTATCTTCTTCAGCTCATTTTTCCGGCATGCGCATTCCATTCCCTTTGCCCTGTTCTCGCGCATTATTTCAGTTGGGCAAGTGCAGACATATGCCTTGCCTTTCTTGATTAGCTGGTCAGCAAAAAGGCTGAATTCTTCCATGTGGTTTGAAGCATTGTCAATGATGTCAGGCTCTATGCCAAGCCAACTGTAATTGTCGAGATGGATGTCATAGAACTCCTTTTCAGCCAGCTCAGGGTTGGTGTCTTCGAACCTGAGATAAAATTTGCCCTCGTGCTTCCTTGCAAGGAGGTAATTCAGCATGATTGCCTTCGCATGCCCGATGTGGGGGTACTTGCTCGGCTCAGGCGGGAAGGCCGTCGCAACGTATTCGCCCGGCCTTATCCCCAGGAATGCAAAAATGTCCCTTTCCTCGTGCTTTTTTCCCCTGCTTTCCTCGAGAAGCTCAGGCGCGACCTTTTTCAGCTCCGCTGCCTGGGCATCCTGCGACATGGCATTTACCCTGACGCAGACCTCCTGCGCCTTTGTCCGGATCTCATCAATCTTCTTCCTGGCCTCTTCACTCTCAGACAAAAGCCTTCCGACTACTGTTTTTTCATTTGCAGTGCCATTGAACCTGACTGCGTTCTGCAGTGCATACTTGTAGAGTTGCGCCTCAAAATCCATGTTGTCCCCATGCTTGTTTTAGGCCCATAGTATATAAAATTTTATATATTTGTTCCTCCTGAAATTCAAAATGGCAAAAAAAGCAGGGCTTAAGCGCAGGCTTGCTGAGAAAAGCCCGGAATTCAGGGACAGGCCAAAATTGCATGACCACCTGGCAGCAGGCAACGGAAGCTGGTTTTTCCTTTTGTGGTCCATTGCGCTGATTGCCAATTCAGTGCTGAACTTTTTTTCAGGGGATTATTTTCTCGGGCAGTTCTGGACAGGGACAATCCTCTTCATTTTTGCAATTGTATTCTGCCCATGCTATGCTGGAAGGACGTGCAAGGTCATAGGAATACACAGCGACAAGAAGATGAATTAATTTTTTCTGGGTTCCGGCCATCGCCTGCCTTTGGTTTTGCAGATCGAAAACCAGACTGACATTTTATTCCATGCCAGGCAGCCTTGGGCCAGTTGATTTTTTCTTGAAATCCATTGGCGGCCTTCTCAATTCCTGTACCCATTGCAGGCCAATCCTCAATAGTTCCTTGTTAAAAGATTCAGACAGCTTGTATGTTTTTGAGTAGAGGTTATAATCAATTATCCCCATGCTCTTCATTGGAGTGAGTATCCTGTCATAGAACTGCCTCTTGTTGTAGGAAATCTTGACTTTCTTCCCGCTGTAGGGCGCTTCGTCGATTTCAGTGATAAGGTTTCCCTCATGCAGCTTTGTCGCGAAAAGGCTCATCTCGGTCTTCCCGATCTGGCTGCCATTTTCCTTCATGTAGCGGACAAGAAGCTTGGCAACAATGACCTGCTGCTTTGTAGCAAAGACTGTTTCGTAGATGTCATCCGGCAGATTGAACTTGTCGAACAATATTACCATACTGTAACCCCCAGAAGCTTGATGATTATCCTGGTATATAAATGTTGCTTTTTGTAGAATGGGAGAGAGAAAGTAGTCTAAAAAAAGTACATGTGGATAATCTGGCGATGAGGATTATTATGTTTATTGGTTAATAGGCTTAGCCAAATATCCTTTCAAACCAAGCTGCTATCTTCTGCATCATTGACATGTTTTCTTCAAGCTGTTTTTGCAGGTCAACGCAGCTTCCTGAATTGCAGGTGTTGGTTTGGCATTCAAAATTGTTGTCGCACACCTGACCGATTTCTTTCTGGTATTTTATTGCTGTGTCAAGGTCACAGTAAGTGGCGGCGCCTTTGCTATCCCTGGTTCTCAAACCCACTGACAAGCACAGGTTGCCCTTTACGCAGCCATCGCATTTCTTGGAGACTTCGCCCTTTGAGACTTCATCAGTGCCGACTGAAATTTCACTGCTGCCAGAAGCAAATTCAGTCTCGCTTTCAGAAACCTTAGTTGTCTCAGTTGGTGGCAATGGGTGCTCTACAGAGCTATCTGTTCCCTTTATGAAGGAAAAGACAGTCTGCTGATAGGCAGGGTCGATTTTGTGCAAGACCATGGCAATGCCATTAATGTTGAACACATCACCTTCTTCCATGTTGAATTTGAGAACTTTTCCTTCCTCATTTGTTACAGTGCCAATGACCATATACCTTGTAGCGACCACCGGGGCCTCTGTCACAAGAGTGGGCTTGGCTTCAAGCACGGCCTGGCCGGTCAGCATGTTACTCTCCACCGAACTTGTTGGGGAAACAATCACTTTTTGGCTTCGAACCATTTCTGCCATCGCCACGATTTTCATGAGCTCCACGCGCAGGTACGGCTGGCTGAGCATTGCCTTCCCGCCTGTTTTCAGGAGGAATTTTTCATTTAGCTTGACAATTTGTGCATCGGGCTCCACAGAGTTCACAATAAAGCTTGCGCTCTTGTAATTCACATTTTTCACAGTCACCAGCATATTCTGGTATTGAGCAGGCTCATTTTGGGTAAAAATTCTTGACTCCTTGCTGCCCTGGTACTCAATTTGAACTGCTGCCTGAGACGCTTTGCATGCAGGTGTTTCCGTGATAATTGATGGCTCTTTAGTCGTGGTGATTACACTTGTTGATTGGGCATTCGCAATGGATACTGTATTTGCACCTGAACTGCCTCCTGATCCGCCCCCTGATGCAGCAGATGCTGTTTCTGTCATTGATTCTTGGACAGCTTCTACAGGATATGTTTCGCCAGCGGGAATGCAAGTGAGGATCTTGCAGCCTGCAACATTCAGGGAGGTATAAGGCACTGTTCCTTCTGTGCATTGCACCATTTTGATAGGGCATGTGGAGATCACGGGACAATCGGTTGTTATTGCCCTAATCAACGTTATTTTTGCGCCGTTGTCAACCATCCTGGCGGTCTGCCCCTCATCCAGGCGGAATGGCTTTCCAAAGTATGCGATTATTTCGTCGCCGGTGTCACTTACAGAGACCTTATGTGACTGAACTGCTGTCAGGCCTGTTTCATCCCTAACAGTGAATGTCACTATGTAATCCCCTGCGCTTGAGTATTGATGCTGCATTGTGGCAGTAGTTCCAGGGGATAAAGGCACCAAAGGCACGCTCTTTGCAGTGCCCTCATTTGTTTCATCTCCCCACAATGCCGTAAAAGTCAGCAAGGCGCCATCTGGGTCATGCGCGCTTATTCCCCAGGTGCCAACTTCATTTACATTCAAAGCACCCGGACCAGTGAAAGAGTCTATTACAGGAGCCTTATTTCCTGTTTCGCTGACATAGAATTTTTCCTCTGCGATATTGTTGCTGGAATCCTTGTCTGCGCCTGTTGGCTGCAGATAAAACTTCACTGTGTGCCAGCCAGGGGAATAATAGCTTCCGCCACCGACATTATCAGGCCCTTCGGTCTCGCCAGGCGTAAGGCCGTGATAGCCATTGCCCGAGTTCATGAAGATATTATCTACATACAGTATAACATTGTAAGGGGCTGATGTTGCTGTACCAATGTTTTGCACCATGCCGTTGATTTTTACTTGGACACGGCCCTGCGAATCCACAGAATCCTGTTGCTGTATTGAAATGGACCCTATTGTAAGGTCAGCCTGCTGCACTGACTGGCCAACCTGAACAGTCAGCGTAGATTTTGTTGTGGCGCCCTTGTCATCAATGGCAGCAAATGTTATAGTATAATATCCCGGAGCGTAGTATGTGTGCTGGAAAGTTCCTGATGATTGAAAGCCCCCTTTTTCATCAGCACTAACCGGCGCTCCCAAGTTTTCATCTCCCCATGAAATTTCGTACGCCAGATAATTTCCATCGGGATCATATGCGGATATTTTCCATGTGCCTGTTTCCTGAGCCTGCAATGACACAGGCCCGCCAATTGAAGTGATGACAGGAGGCTTATTTGCCGGAGCTGGTTCTGACCCACAAACCATTATTTCGTGAGTGTGGTCGTTGAAATATGCCCAAACCCTTCTTCGAGTTCCGTCATCATTAGTTTTCCAATCAACATCGTTGATGCCGGGTGTGTACCAGTCAGACCAACCGCCGCCCCACATAATCCTATACTTAAGTATTTCTGGGTGTGATAGGGTGCTGAGGCTGGCAAATGTTTTGTCCATGGGATAAAGGGGGTTGCGAACCTGCGAACTTGTTGACTGGCCGCATCCTATGGCCACTCCACTATTTGTAAAAAAAACATAGCCCTCGCTTGTTCCTTGCGCTGCCAAATTGTTGTTGGTATCATAAATTGAAATCCTGACTTTCAGCTTCATGTTCAGAAAAGAAGGATCAGAGATAGAAATGCTTGTGCGCCCGAAACGGCTGTCATCTGGGCCAACAAATGTTGATGTTGCCGTGGTTTTGTAAACCGCCTGGCCATTGCTATCCACCAGTTCTATAACCGGCTTCGATGTCCAATACGCAGTGGGAACGCTGCTGGTTTTCCAGCCTATTGTATAAGCATGCCCAAGCATCCATGACTCGCCGCCATAGGGAGTGACTACACTTATGGTGCTCACAACTGGCAAAGGAGCTGAAATCAAGCAAGCGCCATCATTGCACCCATAGGGGCATGAGACTCCCTGGCCATTTGGTGAGTAAGTGGCTATATAATTTCCAGAACACGTTGCCTCTTCCAGTGCGCAATTATCTCCACTGCAGGAAGCAGTCTGATATCCACCGCCATTGGCATAGCGAACAAAACATGCATCATATATTGTTCCAACTGCACCATTACCATTATTACCTGTGGCAAATCCTTTTAGATTGAAATTCAGCCCCTGATCAGTGTCAGTGCATGCAGGAATGGCCGGGACGGTATCATTTTCAGCAATAACTGCTAAAGCAGATGCAAGCATTAAACTAAAAGCAAACAAAATTGATGTTACGATTCTTAGATTTTTTTCCATTGTTTTCCCACCTTTTCACATTTTTTGGATTGATTTTATGAGGACACCACTTTTTCTGATCCATTATTAAAGCGGACGAATATAAGTAGTTTTACCGGACACATGGGACACATTTTTGGCATTAATCGTTCCAATGAGCCTAAATCACCAAGAAATCGTTTATAAGACCTTATTTTCGTTTCCGGTAAGGAAAAACTCAGTCAGCTCGGTTTTCTTCATTTTTCCAATTGACTCGGTTTTTATGATTTTTTTCTGCTCCAGTCTCTGCAAACACCTGAATAGACTAGTTTTGGGGATTCCTGAGCTGTACCTGATCTGGTTTTGCGTTGATGTGCCATTGTTTTTGAGCAGGTATTCGACCACTTCCTGTTCATAGGCGTCTAAGGTTGAGAGAACTGCTGCCATCCGGTCTGTCAATAGAATCCCTTGGACAGCCGGAGCTGCCATTTGCGCAGATTGACCAGCTTCTGCAGACCGGTCGGGAGGCGTTTCATTTGGTTTTTTCGAGTATTCCTTGCCAGGCAAAACAGACTTTGATGAATAGAGGCGGAGAATGACAAGTATCCCCACGACAATTATTATGCCAATAATCAGTCCCCACCAAAATGTGGCGCCGAGCCCTTTAGTTTTGCTTTCAAAGTGCACCTCAACATCATAAACCATACTCTCATCCGCATTGATTTCCACGTTAGCAATGTTTTCTCCTTCGCTTGCAAAGATTTTACAATTGCCCAGCGGAACATTAAGGAGCGAAAATGAGCCGTATACGTCAGTTAAGATATCATTTCCGGCATAATTTTGGGCACATTCATACTTTATGCCAGCTCCGGCAACATAATTGTCAAAGGCATCGACAACAGTTCCACGGATATGCGCTATTGGAGTGAGAATAATTGTTTCCTGCACGGGTGATGAGGAAGGCTGTAGCATCGTTTTGCCATAATGCCCGAAAAAAGCGGACTCAGTGCTTCTATAATTTATTGCCAGCTCATAATTCCCTTCTGCCACATTTAGCTCCAATATTCCATCAGGCAGATAGCGGTCATAGGAAAGGATGGAACCATCATTCAAATCCTTTATTTCAAAATGGACAATTGATTCAGCGATAACGGTTCCTTTCTCATTCATCAGGGTAAATGTGTAGTCAGTAAACCCGTCTGCAGCATATGCAGAAAACTGCAACACCGCCGCAAGAATTAAGAGAATAATTCCCCTTTTGGTCACGAAAGACACACGCATGTTTACCAAAATCATGCAACTGATTATTTAAATGTTTCGCAGGTTGATAGTTGGCTAATTGATGATAAAAGAGATAAGATATTAACCATAGTTTTGGAAAAATAAAGTGGACTGGCCGGTTGTGCGTCGGATCGCGGCATTCTGCAGGGACAGTCGCTCGGGATAAATCCCAAAACTTCTCAATTCTTCCTGCTTTTCCGCAGGAAGCAAGTTCCAGCTGTGCAATAAAATTTCCTTGAATTTTTTTGCGTCGAGGGTAATTGTGTGTTTTTTCATAATATCTTGTTGTTTGTCATCATTAATGATGGGTTCTCGGAGAAGGTTATGCATTTATTCATGGTTACGGGCGACTACATCTTCTTCTTTTTGTGGCCACCTAATTGTTTCTTCAGAGAATTGTATTCTTTCATATACAGTCCGATTGTCGGCTTCAAGTTATGATTCTTTTCGTATTCCTGCAGAGATTCGTAGTACCCTTGCCTATTTTTGAGATTGATGTTTATTGGTGGTAGATTATGCTTAATTAGGATGTTGTTCAGCAATATTCTTCCAACTCTTCCATTTCCGTCCCTGAATGGGTGAATATTTTCAAATTGGTTGTGGATGACTGCCCCAAGAACCAAGGCAGGATACTCATTCTTGTTTTTTTCATACCACCTGATTAACTCTTTGAGCAGATGATTTATTCTTGTTTGTGGTGCCCCTTCATGAACAACCTGTCCTCCACTGCCCATTACAACGACTTCTTCGCCTTTCTTTCGCAATTGTCCGGCAAATGATTTGGAGTTTTTGAAAACTATTTTATGAATTTTTTTTATGAGCTCAATAGAAACATGCTCTTTTGTTGTTCTTATAAGCATTATAGCTTCATCAACTCCATAAGCCTCTGCTATATCTTCCTTAGATTTGTCTGGCCACTTGTCTTTTTCCAGTAATTCCTTCACTTCTTTTACATTGAGCTTGCTTCCTTCAATTGCATTGGTGTTGTATGTAAATATTCTTGAAAATGTCTGCCAATCTTCTTTTGAAAGATGGGAAATTTTTAAGGGAATTTGCGCTTCAAGTTTTTTTATCTCTTCAATCTCTTTTTCTGATAGTTTAGTTTGCAATGGATCCTTTATGATATTATATTTGTGTATCTCTTCCAGGATAAGTTTTTCAGCAATTTCCCTCCGTTCTTCAAGCAGTTCAACTTTTAGGTCTTGACCCAGATATTTTCTGAATTTGTATACTTTAGCACCTTCCCTATATGAATGGGCGAGAAAATATTTTGCCTTCTTTCCTTCAACTCTCTTTTCGATGTGCATGCATTGAGGGGGTGACTACATATTTAAATAGTTTGCGTTTAGGTGACTACATTTTGCCTGATTTGTAGCCACCCCTTACCCTTTACATTATCATTTTAAATTGTAAATATGTGAGTTTTATCTCCGAGAACGGACAAAATGTAAGGATGGACTGGCCGGGATTTGAACCCGGAGCCTCCCCATTGCCAACGGGGCGTTATGCCGGATTTAACTACCAGCCCAGAGCTGGCCTCAGCTCGCACGGAATCGTATTAATGGGATTTCGCGCTGCTCAATCCCATAAACTCAATGCATCGCCGAAGCATCTCGTGAATGTAGCTTTAAGAATGCTTTATAAACTTATTCTTCATTTTTGAGTATATGCACAAGATTATCTACGCCACTGACCTGCACGGCAATAAGGTATTATTCCAAAAGCTGTTCGCCGAAGCTGCAAAAAACAAGGCAAAGGCAATTGTCTATGGCGGCGACATTGGCCCGCTCGAAACGTCCGGATTAAAGGACAGGATAGAAAACCAGAAAAAATTCCTTTTGGACTTCCTGCTGCCAAAGATCAAGGACCTCAAAAAAAAGAAAATTGGCTTCTACTGCATCATGGGCAACGGCGATTTCAAGGTCAATGAGGGCATTTTGGTTGAAGCAGACAAGAGAGGAGAACTGCACTATTTGCAAATGAAAGCAGCCGTGCTTGGAAAGCATAAAATTGCAGGATATGGCTTTGTCAATCTTTTCCCTTTTGCAACAAAAGACTGGGAAAAGCCCGAATTCGAGATGGTGCAGAGGGAAGGAATAAGGACCGTGCCTGTTGAAAGGACCACAATGAGCGAGGATTTGGCAGCCCTGAAAATGCTCTTTGACCCAAAAAAAACAGTCTATGTGCTTCACGCGCCGCCTTTTGACTCATTGCTGGATATGATTTACGGCGAAAGCCATGTCGGCTCAAAGGCAATAAGGCAGTTCATTGAGGAAACCCAGCCACGGCTGACCCTGCATGGCCACATACATGAATCTTCAGAAGTGTCCGGAAGCTTTGCTGACAGAATAGGCCGGACAATATGCCTTAATCCGGGCGCAAACCCATATGCAGACAAGGCAAGATTCCTCCTGTTAGACCTTGATGACCTGAAGAAAATCAAGATTCTTGAAGCAAAATAATATGCTTAAGTGATGTACAGCAGCATCCAGATTCCCACGCCGGTCAGAAGCAGTCCGACAATCAGGCGCATGTATTTCTTATTGGCGTTTCTCCAGGCCTCCATTGCCTGTGTTGACAATCCTTTGTAGACAAGGAACATTATGATAAAGAGCGGCAGGACAAATATGATGTTGTACAGGACAAGGTAGCTCATGTTCAATGCCGTGAAGCCGTTTATTGACATTAGGGTCAGAACTGCGAGGTAGACCGCTCCTGTGCATGGCAATTCAACCAGCGCGACAACAACGCCGAGCACAAAGGATATTGAGCCGCTGAGCATTGCTGATTGTTTTCCTTTCCCGCCCAATTTCTCTGCGATATCCTTTATTTTCTGGGCATAGCCGGGCAATATCTGGAGAGAAGGCCCCTTTCCATACCAAAAAAAATCCTTGAGCTCAAGCAGGCCAAAGATTATGATTGCTATGCCAATTATGATATAAGCATAGACTGAAAAATTGCCAAGGTGCTGGATAATTGGCAGCAATACCAATCCTGCGACCATGTAAGTTATGAATACACCGAATATGTAGATTGTGCCGTCCAGGAGCATGCGCTTCATGTCATGCGTCTTCTTCAGCAGATAAGAAAGCAGGAAAATGAGAACTCCGAATGCGCAGGGATTGATTCCATCAATGAGGGAAGCCCCGATTACAAAGGGGAGTGATAGTTCAGTTGCCATCTTAACTATGGTAAATTTGCAGGAAGAGTATATAAAATTTGTTATAGGGAGTTATAAGGGGATTAGCCAAACTCAATCTCAATCTCATCCCCGTCTTTCCAGACATAATTCTCGTATTCCTCGCTTGGAACGCCATTGACAGACATTTTGATTGCCCCTGCTGCCCCGCCTGGACAGGCATCGCCATTGCAGTAATCGCCTATGCAGCCATCTGCAAACCTCATCTCCATTTGTTCAAAAAATGCCTTAAGCGTCAGCTCAGATGGGTCCATCATTGCTTCGGTTGCCGGGTCAACAGGCTCGACATCATGCCAATGTATCAGGTTCCTTTCCTTGTGGGTATGCGCCATGCTTAACAGGCCGGTTTCAAGGGGGAAACTCACATCTTCCCCGCAAAGGTGGACAGCAATGTCCGCATGGACATGCATGGCTATTGTGCATTCCTCAGGTGTCTTGCAGACAACTATGCCGCTTTCCCCTCCCTCAGAATAGAATGTGAAGACACTGAACAGCAGCCCAAGGATTACTGCAAAGAATATTGCCAGGGTGAGCACTGGGTTCCAGGCGATTTTGCCCTGCGGAAAATAGTGGTTCCTGAAGATGACGAGCAAGGCAGCCAATATAACTAAGGAAACAAGGGTTATCCAGCCAAAGTTGGGCAGGACAAGGTTTTGGCCGAGATACTCCATTTTCAGCTGGAAATTGGGCAGTTGCCTGACAATATCCCAGAACCTGTCTGACATTCCGGCAGCTTTAGCCTCTTCCTCCTGTGCATATGCCAGAGGCAACAATATCAAAAGAACAAAGCCCAAAAGCATGTGTTTATGGCCACGAAATTGCATATTGAATCCTTGCCGGGGAGTATATAAATAATTTTCGGCTGAAATCAGCTTTGCCCGAAAAGTGAGTTTGGGCATCAGTTTTGCGAAGCCCATCCCTGGATGAGTTAAGCATTTTTCGGGGTTGCAGAGGAGAAAAAGGCAATGCACGAGAAGCTGCAATGCTGAGCAGATGCCCAAACCGAGCCGGAAGGCGAGTTTTCGGGCAAAGCCGGCTGAAATCGAAAAGTTTAAATATAAGTAGTATATAAATATGTATACTAATATACAGATTAGTATTTATAAGGAGGATGGCAAGATGGATAAAAAAAAGAAATCAGGCAAGGAGAAGGAGTCCAAGGAAAACTCCAATAAGCATGCGTGCGAATTTTGCTGATATTTTTTTTATTATTCTTAAATTCTATTTGAAAGTAGCGTGTTCTCGCAAATTATAAATATGATTAGGTATCCAGAAACAATAACAATGGTTAACAATGCCAAAAGGTTTGATGCGATAGTCATTGGCGGTGGCTCCTGCCTGAATATTGCTGATGAAATCTATGGACTGGGAAAAAAGGTGGCAATAATAGAAGAAGGCCCACTAGGAGGGACCTGCCTCAACAGGGGCTGCATACCGAGCAAGATGTTCATACATGTGGCTGATGTGATGGAAACAATAGCCAATGCAAAAAAGCTTGGCATAAAAGTTGGCCAGGCAAAGGCAAATTATTCAAGAATTGCAAAGAGAGTCAATTCCCTGGTTGACAGCGATGCATGGGAAATTGAAAAAGGGATTCGTGCAGAAAAGAATTTCACGCTTTACAAGAAAAGGGCAAAATTTATCGGGAAAAAAATAGTCCAGGTGGGCAACGAGACAATTACTGCTGATAAAATATTCATAGGGGCCGGCACAAGGCCATTGATATTGCCCATCCCGGGGATTGAGGATACACCTTTCTTGACAAGCACGGAAGCCTTGCGCCTGAAAAAAATCCCGAAATCAATGGTAATCCTGGGAGGAGGATACATTGCTGCTGAGCTTGCCCATTTCTTTGGCAGTTTCGGGACAAGAATAAGCATTGTGGAAATGACTGACAGGATGCTGGGGGCAGAGGATGAGGAGATTTCAAGGGCATTTACAAAGGCTTTCTCTGGCAAGCATAAGCTTTTACTCGGATATAAAGGGATTAAGGTGGGTAAAACAAAGCAGGGGATTTTCCTGAGGGCGAAGAATGTTGCTAATGGAAAGTCAAAGACCCTCCAGGCTGAAAAGCTGCTCGTTGCTGTCGGGAGGGTGCCCAATTCCGACCTCCTTGATGTCGCCAAGTCCGGCATAGCCACCAATAATCACGGGTACATCAAAGTGGATGGATATATGCAGACCAATGTGCCGGGGATCTGGGCCATAGGGGATATTGCAGGCATTTACCTGTTTAAGCATTCTGCCAATCTTGAAGCACAATTTGCATTCCATAATGCGTACCATCCTGGCCATGAGCAGAAAGTTGATTACACTGCAATGCCGCATGCCGTTTTCTCCTCGCCGCAAGTGGCAGGGGTAGGCATGACTGAGAATGATGCGAAAGCAAAAAAGATAGATTATGTTGCGGGAAGATATGAATACAGGAGAACTGCAATGGGTGCCGCGATGATGGAGGCGGGCGGTTTTGTGAAAGTCATTGCTGCCAAAAAAACCGGGATGATTTTAGGCTGCCATATTATAGGGCCTGAAGCCTCGACGCTAATCCATGAAGTAGTGGTCGCCATGCAAAACAATGGGACAGTAAATGCTATCCGCAAGGCAGTGCATGCCCATCCAGCACTGTCTGAAGTTGTGCAGAGGGCATTCAACAATTTGCCCATGTAATTCATCCTGCGCCGAAAAATTTAAGAATAAAGACTTTCCTGTGATTCATTGAAAAAAAGGTGATGTTATGGCTGATGATTGCGTATTTTGCAAAATAGCAAAGGGAGAAATCCCGGCCTCTAAAGTTTATGAAGACAAGAACTACCTGGTTTTCCTGGACATTATGCCTGCCAATAAAGGGCACCTGCTCGTTATCCCAAAAAAGCATTACCTCAGCCTCGAGGAAATGCCAGAAAAAGCAGCTACTGGCCTCATTCTTATAGAGCAAAAGGCCATCAAAGCAATGGTCAAGACATTGAATCCGGACGGATACAATTGCCTGCAGAACAACCATTTCGCGGCAGGGCAGCTTATCCCGCATGCGCATGTTCACATTATTCCAAGGTACAACAGCGACAGGTTCAAGCTCGACTGGCCGCATATCAGCTATGACAGCGGCGAGCTGGATGAATTCACAAGGAAGATAAAGAAAGGCTGGTAAGTAAAAAGCTTTTTATAAGGACCATTTCTCTTAAGTCATGAATTTACCAGGCCAAGTTGGCATGGAGTTTTGGGTATTGAGCAAGGCGAAATACCCGCAATACTAATCCGGGTGTCAGCTGCGGGTATAACTCAGCTTGGTTAGAGTGTCGGTCTCATAAAATGAGATATTCATTTTGGGCAAGCCGAAAGTCCCGAGTTCAAATCTCGGTACCCGCATAGCCTTTTAGGAAAAGGCTATCATCCAAAAATGTTTTTCCTCCGGAAAAACGATTTGCTACGCAAATCATTTGAATGGTAGTCTTTCCAAAGGCACAAAAGATTATGGAATTTTCTACAACGAATCAATTACCTGCCTGCTGATGTGTGAAAGGTCTGGCTTTATATGGCCGTACATGTTGATTGCATGCTTCGGCTTCAGGTTCATTATCCTTGCCAGTTCTTCCAGCGGCATGCCCGCGTTCCTTGCCCGCCAGCCAAAGTCCCTGCGGATTTCCACAGTTGTTGTCGGGAACTGCTGGAGAAGGCGCTGGAGCCATATGACATTCAGCTTATCAGATTTATTGGACCTAGTGAATATGTAGTCTGATTCGGCCTCCCTGTTCCGTTCCCAGACATCAAGGTATTGCCTAGCCTCGTGGACAAATTTCTTGTTGAGCGGGATTGGCCTTTTCTTTCCAGAAGAAGCCAGGATTGTCACCTGCGGATTTTTCTCGCTAAAGTCGAGGTCTTCCTTTGTTATGCGCATCAACTCCCGCGGGATTATTCCGGTGTAATACAATAGGCCGACAGCAATGTAATCCCTGGCCTGCAACGGATCTGCCAATGACTCAGGCCTGTAAAACTCCAACAGCTTTTCCAGCTTTGGCGTGCCGGATGTGACGGCATTTGCTGCTGGCGCTGTCACGCCTGCCATTTGCTTGCTGATATCCTTAAGAGGGTTTGGAATTCCATCAATAACCTCCCTGCCTGCAAAATATGAGAATAATGCCTTGTAATGCTGGCGCCTGGTGTTGTTTGACAGGCCCGGCCTGACAGCGGGGTCGAGAAAATTCAGCAAGTCTCCCTTGGTTGCCGCATTGACAGGCTTGCCCATGACTTTCTCAAACAGAGCCATGGTCTTGGAATAGGTCAACAGTGAAACTTCACTGTAATTATTCTTGTAAGCCTTCAATTCCCGTGAATAATCTGTCCTGACCATGAGAATTGCCATTGTCCTAACTTTTTAAATCTTTCCTAAAAGTCACCACTATAAAATAGTCAATTGACTTACGAAATAGGGCTGAAGCGAAAAGAGTAAAATCTGCATTTTCCACCAGTCCATGGCTGGTGGCAAAAAACCATTAGGCGTTCCAGAAAGTGGAAAATGCAGGGTCTGAACGAGCGACCCGGGCGAACGAAGTGAGCGGGCATGCAGCCGGCCTGTGACCGGCTGTGGTCGCGAGTGATTGACGAAAAAACAAAAATATCACTTCTTCAAATGTATTGTCTGGGTCGGGAATGCCATGCTTATCCCAGCCTTCTCGAATTCCCTCTTGATTTCGTAATTAATTTCCTGCTGGGTGTCCATGTATGTCAGATATTCGCTATCCTTGACATAGAATACTATTTCAAAAATCAGGCTAAAGTCACCAAATGCCTTGAAGTGCACCCTGTCCAGGTCTGCATTTTTAACTTTCTTGAATATCCGCCCAACAATTGCATTGATTTCCTTAAGCTGCTTAAGGGAGGTGCCATATTCCACTCCGATTGTGTTTACAATCCTGCGCTTCTCCATGCGCTTGTAGTTGTTTACCCGGGTGTTGGTAAGCTCCCTGTTGGAAACTATAAGCTCCTGGCCCTGCAAAGTCTCAATCCTGGTGCTCTTTATCCCGATATGCTTGACAGTGCCACTGTCAGCCCCGATGACTATGAAATCCCCGACTTTGAATGGCTTGTCGAAATAGATTGTGAAGGAGCTGAAAAGGTCCTCAAGAACATTCTGCAGCGCAAAGGCGATTGCAATGCCTCCGACGCCAAGCCCTGCAATCAGCGAGGTGATATTGACACCCATATTTGACAGAACCATGAGTAGGGCAATGACCCAGACAATGGCCTTGACAATTTTTGCAATAACACTGATAAAGGAAGCGTCATCGGTCTTATCCTCTTTCTGCCTTTTTTCAATCTGCTTCTGCGCAATTACATCAATTATTGTCTGCACAAATTTTATGCCGTAGTAAACAAGCGCGGCCAGGCCAATCCAGTTTGAAATATGATGGGCCAAGCCAGGCAGGGCAAGCGGCCGTGACGCCATATAATATGAAAGATAAACATAAAAGAACCAGTTTATGTGGTCAATGAACTCAATCAGGATGTCGTCGATGCTGTTTTTGCTCTTCTTGGCAAATTTGTGCAATATTTTCAACCCATAAACTTTAAAGATTTTTAGAATTATGAATAGCCCGATGAAGAGCAGCAGGGAATGCGCAAGCTCATATCCTGTGTTCCCAAAATAATTTGTTTCCAGGTATGGCGTTAATGCCTGATAATCAATAGCCATGTCATTTCACGTTAAATGGTTAAAATAATATTATAAAAAGCTTGTGCTTGCTGTTGAAACATGCATCTTCGGGCTGCTGCCTAAGGCCAAAATTAAAAAAATTTAAATAGGCTGGATGAGATTTAGTATATAAAAGAGGTGAGATGATGGAACTCACAAAGTCAGAGATGGAAAGCAAGATAGCCAATTATGATAATGCAAAGAAGTGGAGCCTTTGGATTGTGATCATCGGAATTTTTCTGGTGTTTGCTGAACAGAAATTCGGCATCCTTATCGCCCTGGCCGGGATTTTAGGCTATGTCGTGAACAGCGATAAGGCCATAAAGATGAGATTTGAGATGAGCAAAAAACGATGATTTTTTTTGTTTAATTTGATTCCCGCATAAATTCTGCGCATTCAACAGAAGGAAAAAACATAAAAACATGAGAGAGATTTCTGGCGCATGGATAAAAAAGGCGAGGTCAACAGCCATATAATAATATATGCCCTTGTTGTCATTATCGCAGTCGTCATTTTGGCGTTTGGCGTCAAGATGATTGGGAATTTTCTGGACAGCAGCTGCCAGGCCGAGCTGAAAGCGGCGTCACTTGACCTGACTGAATCCATCGAGGCCCTGGCAAACAGGGTTGGAAATACCGAGGAGAAAACTTTTGCCTCGGCATGCGGCATTGACCGGGCTTATTTTGTGGACCTGCCGCAGGTCCTTCCAGAAATGTTCAGCAGCTATCCTGAAATACAGTCAAGCATCAGGGAAGGCCAGGGCAATAACATGTTCTTTTACAAGCAAAATGAGCTGGTGTATGCGATTAAGACAAAGCTGGACATGTCATTCCCGCATTTTACCTGCGCCAAATCAATAGGCGGCGGGATAAGAATCCTGCTGACAGGGAGCAAGGGCGGAACTGACATCAAGGACGCCACTGCGGGCAAAAGCCCGTGCAATGGCATTGAATCGGCATTTGGCCAGGAAAGCACCCTGCCTGCCAACATCCAACAGGCTGTTTCAGCATCTACGGGGTTAAAGGATACAGTTGTGCAGGACAATTATAAGGCTGCCCTGCCAGGCCTTTTGCCTGCCCGGTGCGTAGTTTCAGATGACAGGAAAAAAATGCAGGTGCTCATTGGATATAACCACGAGCTTGAGAACCTCAGCGTCTATCACATCCTGCCATATTATATTGACGACGCTTACCAGACATTCATTACAGGCATTTATCCCATAGAAATAGACGATGAGTCTGAAACAAGCGCCATAGAGACTTTTGTGTCCGACCGCTACATATTTTATAGGCTCGGCAAGACATTCGCAGACCAGGGCGTCATATTAATTGAATATGACTTTGACGGCGATGGCGTGCCTGCAGAGGCGAATGACTATTGCAACATCGTCCAAATAGAGAAGAATTACTGCACACAGGATATACAATGCACTTATGGAGTATGCAGGACAGACAATCACTGCGCTGTGCCATGATGATTTCTTGCCTGTTTTTTCACCATTGATTATTCAATGTAACTGTAGATGCTCTCATTTGCATACTTCCTAAAGCGCTTGAGCAGGTATGTCCTGAAATCTGTCAAATGTATGGTTGCCATGCCTTTTTTGCTGACATGTATGATTTGGCAATTGCTGCCGAAGACTTTCTTGTAGGGCAGAAGGAAATGGTAGCTTTTGCCCGGCCTTGCCCCGTTGATTTTCCTGGCAACTTTCCTGTCATAGCCTGGCACGCCTGCAAGGCCAAGATATTCGACAAATTCGCCGTGGATAATCCAGTCAGGGTAAGAGTAGCTGTTCCTGTAGAAATACTGCGATAGCGCCCATCGGCGAAGGACTTTCTTGTGCTCAATGCCATTCTGGTAAAGGAAATCATCAACAGCAGCTTCCTCGTAGCTGTCGCAGACGTGGCCATCCCTTGCCCTGACCCTGAGTTTCTTCATGCCTGACGCATGGATAAAAAATTATTAAAGGATTGCGGGAAATTGTCTTGTGTCCAGTGGGCGAACAAGAGAGAAGGGGTTTTATGAGGAGAAGGAAGTATATGAGATTATTGCTTCAGGTTCCTTGCGAGGAAATCAAGGGTTTTCTGCCAGGCATCCATGGTTTCTTCAGGGGCATAATTTGCGCCTGACGGGTTTGCGAAAGCATGCCCGACACCGGGGTAAATATAGATGTCCCTCGGCACACCGATTGAGCCCAATGTTGAGTTGAATTCCAGGACTGTTGCTACAGGTATGCCGGTGTCCTGGTCGCCAAATATTCCCAGGACTGGCTGTTTAATTGCTGCCAGCTTTTCAGGGTCTGTCTCAAGGCTGCCGTAATAGATTATTGTGGCTGCCAAAGGCGTGCCAGTCAAGGCAAGCTGAAGCGACATGCCGCCGCCAAAGCACCAGCCCATTGAGGCAATTTTATCAGGAATGACATCATCGCGGGCCTTCAGGAAATTCACTGCTGCCTTCATGTTCTCGAGGGCAGGCTCTGTGTCCTGCCTGACCGCGCCGGCAAGCTGGCCTGCAATTGATGAATTTTGGGCGACCTGGCCATTGTACAAGTCCACCGCAAGGACAACATAGCCTTCTGCTGCCAATTGCCTTGCCATGTCGCGGATATTGTCATTCAGGCCCCACCATTCATGGATCATGATTACAGCCGGATACTTGCCCTCTGCGGCCGGCCTTGCGAGGTATCCATCAGTTGTAAGGTAATAGGCTGTTTCGCCTGCCATTATTTCCATACCAGCACTATCCTCGCTGCGCGTTAAGTCAGCGTTTGTGGATTGGCCTGGCTCTGCCGCATCGGCTACCTGGTTGGCACCTGCTGCTGATTCCTTGGCATTTTCTGTAGTGGCCGGCTGTGCTGCACAGGCCGTCAGAATTACTGCCAAAATTAAAATCAGAAAGACAGATAAAGAAGGATTATTTTTTGATGCCATTGGCATTAACAATTGTTCATTATTTATAAAATTATGCCTGAATAGTCTTTAGAAAAGGGTTTTAAATTGAGAATGTTGCTCAGTTGTTATAACATCTGCGCCACGGTCGCACAATCAACGGCTGTCCTTTTCTCTAGAGAAAAGGATAGAACCCAAAAGAGTCGTGCATTCCATGCACGGGTTTTGCTTCGCAAAACATTAAAACCAACTGCTTATTTCATGCTTATATTGCCACGGTCGCATAATCCGGTATTGCGTCGGTCTCGAAGAGCTGGCCTCACTGCACACAGATGCGGGATATTCCTTCGGAAATCCCGCAGTGCCCGCTATTTGTATTTTACAAGTCGCGAACGTGAATATGAAGTGAAGAATGCTGGTTAGAGCAAACCGATGCCGCAAGGCATTCCAGGTTCAAATCCTGGCCGTGGCGTATTAATTATCATCTGTGAACTTTCATCTATGAATGTTCAAAAATAAATCAAAATAAAGAAATAAAACCTGCAATATGCAAATGGTTCTGATATTGCCACGGAATTACAGGGTTGGTATCCTTAATCCGACATCTTCACATTGACTGCCTTTGGGCCCCTTTCTCCCTGCTCGACATCAAATTCAACCGAGTCGTTTTCCTTCAGGCTGACGCCTGCACCCAACGCTGTCTGATGCACAAAATAGTCCTTTCCGTCCTCTGCGGAAATGAACCCAAATCCCTTCCCTATGTTAAAAAACTTCACTTTTCCTTTCATTTTTACACCTTCTGCAAAACTTTACTTATGTAATGCTTGCTTTGACCATAAAAAAGCCTTCTCCTTTTAAATCCCTGCTTTATTTGGCGGAAAATAATGAGAAATTCATGGCTTTCATGAGTTTATATGTGGAAACATGCCTTATTTTATATAGCTGTCATTTGACTGATGTGCGTGGGATTCTGCCTGTTGTGCATGGTGCTCGGCGTGCCCTGGCTCGCCATGGTGTGCAAGTCCGCCCTGGCCCCCTCCCTTGTGCCAGTTCATGTAATAGATTATCCCGCCAACCACGGCAACAATTGCGAGGAGCAGCACCCATGTCAATGCTCCGCCGCTCTTCTTTGCCCCTTCATCAGTGCCTGCTCCTGCAGTGTCCTGAGAAGCATCAGTGGATTCAGGCTGCGCATCCTGGGCTGTTGCGGCCTGCTGGCCTGAAGCAGCATCATCTGTTTGCTCTGACGTGACTTCCCCTGTGGGCAGAGTTGTGTCCTGCACAGCCGGAGGCTCCTCAGCCAAAGCCTTGACGCCGATTGCAAAATAGCTAAATCCAGGTGTTGCTGCAGAGTAGGTCAGGGTTTCCGCATCTGAGCCGATTTTCCTTGTTGGAAGCTCCTGCCAGGCATTTTCATCCCATCTCAGCAGCACGATTTGCGCTTCAGTGTAGCCATTTGCCGTCAGCCATGATTTTGTAATCTTGAACTCGACCTGGACATTGATGAGCGAGGAATCAACAAGGTTTGTTTTGATTATGGAAAGGTATTTGTATATTTTCGGGTATGATGAGGAAAGCAAATCACCGACGCTGCCTGGCTTTGTGTCAAGCGCGGTCAGGCTGATTTCAGCCTTTGTTGCTGTTGACAGGACTGTGAACAGGATTTTTGATGCCGGAACCAGTGAATTGCTGATTGAAAAAGTCATGCTTGAGCCCGCAGGGATTGTATCCCACTGCCTTGTGACTGTAGTGGTTTCGCCTCCTCCGCCACCACCTCCGCCTCCTCCGCCACCGCTGGAGCTGGATGAGCTGCTGGATGATGAGCTTGACGAAGAGCTGCTGGGCGCTGATGGCTCCCCTCCTGCCCAGACTGAAAACTCGCAGTATGGTATTTTCCAGATGCAGTAGTCTGAGCCAGTCTTGTTCAGCAATGCCTCAGCTGTCCTGTTGATGCAGGCTGTCTGGCTGTCACTGCAATGCCAGAGCTCAGAGCATGTCCCATCGCCCGGTATCTTGACATAGCATTGCTGAGGATGCAGGTTGTTGATGATCTTGTCGCGTGTTGATGTGAGCATTCCGACATACCCTATTGTCAGGCCTCCGGATGTGGTATTGGTTCCAGTGCCCAGGGCGCTGACATCGTCGATTTCCCTAATCTTGGAGCTTAAGCCGGTTTTTGTGAGTTGGGCATTGAAAAATTCAAAATAGCTTGTATTGTCATTTGTCCTTAATTTTATATTGGCCTTTCTGCCAGTGCTGTAATTTGTCTTCATCCCTGCATTTGGCCCGCAGACGCTGCCCTGCACATGTTCGTAAGTTCCATCCTGGTCCAGGTCATAGCTGACATTCCAGGCCGACGGGACAACCAGCTTTGTCACAAAGTTGCAGAACGCACAGCTTGAGCCTGATTCAGTTGTAAATGATGAGCACTTGCTTATTCCGCACTTTCCGGCATCGTCGCAAAACTCAAGCTTGAAATAATATTTGGTGTCTGAGTTTAGCGGGCTGGCCAATGAATGGACCCCGCCATCGTTGTATATTTCAGCCACGTGCCATAGCTTGTAATTCCTGACATCGTCGCTGTAAATGCCGGCGTCAAAAATAGACGCGTTCAGGTTTCCGGAGCTGCAGGTTGAATCCTCGCCATAAAATTTCAGTGTTCCGTTGGCAGGCTTGTCCGTGAAGTAATTAACCAGTGCGCTGTCAGGATACATTTCCTTGCTAATGGCAATTATTTTGGGCGTCCTTGTGTCCTCGAAATCAGGGTCATGCACGCCAAATGAATTGGCTACGCAATATGGATGGTTGTAGCATGAATAATCGCCGCAGCCCCCTTCAGACCAGCAGTCTGCATCATATTCGACATATCCCTTGTTTGCATCATCCATGCCATAGTTATTTGAGCCATTGGCTGTGTACATGAACAGGTCAAGCTTATCCAGGTCAAAGTCCACTGAGCCCTGTGTTGCAAAGCCAGGTGATGCAGTATCTGTTGGATTTGTGACATTGCCAGAATTATTGGAAGTGGCGACATAGACCCTGAAGTCTACGCCTGTTGAGTATAGTGATGGATATTTTTCAAGGTCCACCTTGTCAATGGCAATCATGCCGCCGTTAATTTCAGTGCACATCTTCTGCCTGAACCCTGACAGCTTGATTTCAGCTGCTGTGAAAGCACCGGCTGAGCACCTGTATGCATTGTATGACTCGGACACTGAGCTTGTTTGCGAGTTGTAGGATGCCGTGTATTTTAGGTAAAATTCATATCCTGTTGCTGTTGAATTGTGCTGCAATGCGCAATTGTTTGTGCGATTCTCATCAGTATCAAGGTACCAGTAAAATTTGGTCGTGTTCTTTCCAGTGCCTGATGCCCCGCTCTGCAGTTTTATTCCGTTGCACATGGCGGCATTTGTCACGTCGACGACGCGGGTGCCAAAGCCAAATGCATTTCCCATGTCCTTGAGGCCAAAGCCAACTATGTCAACCTCGTCAGGCCCGGCATCTCCAGGCGCATCCATTCCCAGCGGGACAGGCTCCCCGCCTTCCATATTCTTGAAGAACTGGGCAGTCATCGCTGACTCACACCATCCGGATACCCACACACAGCCGCTGACATTCAACGAGGAGTTAACGCTTACATTGATTCCGCCACAGGTCTCTTGTGTAACACTGGGGCCAAAGCAAGCCGGCTGGCACCCTCCGAATTGTGGGTCCCACCTGCAGTGCGGTGTTGCATTGCAAAGCGTCTCATTTGTTGAAAGAGTGAAATTGGAAAAGCATTCAAAAATTTTCCGGCCGCAGAATCCCTGTCCTGGCATTCCGCTTGGATTTTCCCAGGTGCAAAGCGGGTTTTGCAGGCATATTGTCTGGTTGTAGCTGAACTGCGGGCAATTATTGCTGTTGTCGCCGTCGCAGAATCCACTGCTCTCCTGGAAATAAGTGCAGCCCGCATTGCTCTCGCAGGCAGACTGATTCCCATTGAATTTGAAGCATGTAAAGCCACTTCCTGACGCTGCATTGCCTTCGCCAAATCCTCCCCCCTCGCCGCCAAAGCCGCTGATAAAGTCAGACCCGAAGCCAGGCGGGTCGCAGAGCCCTGATACCCAGCTGCATCCGGATGCTGTGCAGCCTGACTCATTATACTTGTTGAAGCATGAATTTTCCCCGGATTGTATGCCCTCACAGAAGCCGCCCCATTCATTTTGGTTCCACTGGCACCACAGGGAATTTGTGCCGTTTGTGCAGGTAGTCTGGTTTGAGTATTGCCAGCATGAAAATTTCATATGGTCACACCAGCCTGCATTATCGCCCTGGCCTGCGCACCACTGGTCTTCCTGCCACCTGCAGGCCGCATGGGCGTCACAGGCAGCTGAAGTGCTCTTGTCTGGATAATTGTTCCAGCAGTCCACCCAGTTTCCAGAATAGGATGGGTCAGTTTCGCACCATCCCCCTTTTTCCTGGCAGAATTTGTCGACATTCCATGTGCAATTTCCTGAGCATGATGTTGAGTTCATCCCAAGGCAGGCATCGAATTCCTCTGATTCCCAGTCATCCTCGCAGAATCCCCCGCCGCCTGAGTGCCATTCGCAGCCCTCTCCAGTGCATGTGGATTCATTCGTGCCATCCAGCTTCCAGCAATTTGCCCCTGGCACATCGCACCAGCTACCCCAGTTTTCGCTGACCCATGAGCAATTGGCTGATGTGCATGATGCATTATCAGAGTATCCGAAACAGTTTTGGTTGCCCCCTCCAATGAATCCTCCGCCGCAGAATGGATCAGAGAAGCACATTGAGTCTGCGCAGTCTATCTTGTTGTCATTATTATTGTCTATCCCATCCCAGCATAACTCATATTCACCGGCCCCGCTTTTTGGCTTGCAGATTTTTGAGGCTGAATCCCAGGAGCATTGGGCGTCCAGGTTTGTATCGCCTTTCTTGGCGCCATAAGTTGTGCAAATTCCCTCATCATAGCACTGGTCACACTTGTCCTCGCATGATTTTTCCGCAGTTGGGGCGCATCGACCCTTGGATTCATCTGTTGGCGAGACAAGGTCAGGAACCCATTTGCAGCCTTTTTTGCTGTTCTTGCAATAATACGATGGGCGCTTGGATGAGTCCGAAGCAGTGGGATCACCCATGAATGTGCATGAGCCGCAGTCAGTTTCGCATGTCCCGGACGCAATGCCTTTCTTGAACTCTTCCCTCACTGTGCAGGAGCCGTAAGTGTTGGGCGCTGATAAGTCCTCGGTGAAGCTGCAAAATCCGAGCTTTGAGCCAATGCATGCATCCCTCGCATCGCTCAGGCTTGACCAGTTTGTCCGGTCGCTCTGGAAGTCGCATGCATAGCAAGCCTTGTTGCAGTTTGTTTCCTCGTCAAACTTGAATTCACACCTGCCCGTCGGGACTGCAACGCTGCCTTCGCAATAGCTTTCAGTGACCCATTTTCCGCTGGCAAACTCGCAGTTCTGCTTGTTGTCAATGAACATGAGATTTTGCTTGCCTTCTGAAAAGATGTTGTCAAACTTGACTTCACAGCGGGTTGTCACATTATTCCAGCGGCATGGCATGTACCACGGCGCGCCTGAAATCTGGCTGCACAGAGTCTGGTCAGTGTAGCTGTTGTAATCCTCACAAAATTCTGCCCCCTCGGGAAGCTCATCAATGTCATTGAAGCATGATTGGCTGAATTTATCTGAGGTGCAGCTTGATCCCTGCCACTTGCAGCATGTGCTAAAAGCGGCAATATCATTGCAGAGGGTGGATTGGTTAATCCGGTCGCAGCTCAGCTGGCCAGTTGGGATAAGGGTATTATTTGTCATGCACGAGTTCCCGGTCCAGTAGCAGCCTGAAGTGTTTGTGCAGCTGCTTTCATTCGAGTCAAAGATATAGCAGCCTGGATTCCATTCAACAAAATCGCTTACATAACCGCCGGCCGGCTCCTGGCAGGTTGAGCTGCTGAAATTCCAAAGGCAATAGAATGTGTCAGCGCAGTCCTTTGTTGTTGTCAGGTCGCCGCATGACTTGGCGCTTACATTTTCATAGCACCATCCGCCATTATTTTCCCAGACGCAGGAAATATTTGCAGTATTGTTTACACATGCGCTTTCATTTGCATTTCCGGAAAGTGACATGTTGTCATAATTCCAGCAGCCTGCTTCCTGGCACCAGCCGCCGCTTGATGAGAACCATGAGCATGATGAATCGCCGTTGCAATTGTTTTCATTGTTATAGTTATAGCATCCTTTTTGGTTGCAGAATACCCCATCCCAGCTGCAGCTAAGGTTTGCAGTATTGTTGACGCAGGCTGACGCATTCTTGTAGCTGAAGTCAGAGCACCACTTGTTTGAGCAATAGCCGCTGCTCCATGTGCATGCGCCTCCGAGGCCGGAGTTGCAGCCACTAAGATTTGTGAAATCTGCGCAATTGCTTTCATAGCAATAGCTGTATTGCGTATTCCATTTGCATGCGCGGTTATTCTGGCCCTGGGCTGCCGTGCATGTGGCTGAGGTTGTTTGGCTGCCGCAGTCCATTGGCGCGCATTGGCCCCAGTTGCAGCCCGCAACGGCCTGGCAGCTCGACTGGTCTGCAAAATTATAGCATTGCTTTTCCGGCGGCCCCTCGCACCTGTTTCTCCACTCGCATGACTTGCCGATTGAATTGTTCTCGCATGTTGAGGCATTTGAAGCGGACAGGCTCCAGCAATTTTTTTGGTCGCACCAGCCCGATGCACTGCTCTGCCAGGAGCAAGACTTGCTTATTGAATTGGTGCTGTTTTGGCACGCAGTCTGTGTAAAGAAATTCCAGCATCCGAGAGGCGAGCACCATGTTCCCCAGCCGTCGCTGTTCCACTGGCAATCGCCCTGCGATTCGCATCCGGATTCGTCATGGTCATAGAGATAGCAATTGCTGGCATCTGATGATTGGCCTGATATAATTGCCAGCATCGCTATGAGCATGGCAAAGAAAACAGTCCTGACCGCGTACGAAAGGCCTCTTTTTGTCCCGTTATCCTTCATTTTCTAGCAAATTCACCAGTTAATCCAACCCATAAAATAATTTGTTTAAGCCTTAAACAATCGTTATTACGAACCTATATAAATATTTTACTGTTAAAAAGGGATAATTTCCTAAGATTTCATGGAAGAGAATATTTTTTTGATGTCCCTTATGGAATTTGCTGTGAAATGCGCAATGTCGGATTTTTTCTCCAGGGAATTCCCATATCGTGCATAAATTGCCACCATGCCAAGTTTTTTTGCGCCGGCAATGTCCCGGCTCGCCCTGTCGCCGACCATTATGCAGTTTTTCAGGCTGACATTCAGCCTCTTTGAAGCGAGCACAAACCCTTTTTTGTCCGGCTTTGTTGCCCTGACATCATCCTTCGTCAATATCACATCAAAATATTCATCAAAGCCAACTGCACAAAGCCTCAGGTATGCCTCCAGCTTAGGCGCATCGGAAAGGATGGCGAGCTTGTATCCCGAGGAGCGCAAAAAAATCAGAAGGTCCTTGGCGCCTGGATATGGCCTCAACAGGCCTGCATTTACCTTGCGGTATGCCAGGATAGCGTGCGCAAGAATCCGGTAATCGACCTTGCCGTACCGTGTCCTGAGGAATTTCTGGAAGATTTTCTGGTCCTCAATCCCCTTTTTCCAGTAAAATTTTGAGAAATCCCTGTGAAGCCCCTCAAAATCCTCGTCGAGCCCTGCATCAATCATTGCCTTTACAGATTCGCGGATAACCAAATTCTTTCTTTCGACAAAATCAATCAGAGTATCATCCAGGTCAAATATCACAGCTTTTGCCATCTTGGTTAATCACATATTGCTGAATTTTGCATGCTTTATAAATTTCGCGATTATTTGCCGGGATTAATATGTGCACCTGCACAGGCAAAAAAGGCAGCATTTGGCATCACCTTTATATTCTTGTAAGCCTTTGCGCGTGGTATTGGGGCAGATATGGATTGTTATTTCCTTTTTTTGTATGCAAAATAGTTTGGATGTAATATAGGATGTAATATATATTGTATCGAAGAAAAGCATAAGGCATTTTCTGGCAAAATGGCAGAGGAAAAGGAATTCCTGTATGCGAAACTTGAAGATACCGGGATAGATAAAACAATAATAGATGCAATAATGAGGGTGCCGCGGGAGAATTTTGTGAGAAAGGAATACCTCAGTGAGGCATATGGGGACTATCCATTGCCAACCATGGCCGGCCAGACAATCAGCCAGCCGACAACAGTGGCGCTTATGCTGGAGTATCTTGAGCTAAAAGGCGGCATGAAGGTCTTGGAAATAGGCTGCGGGTCTGGCTGGAACGCGGCGATAATGGGCCAGCTTGTCGGGCCAAGAGGCAAGGTTTTTTCCCTGGAAATTCTCAGCGAATTAATCCACATGGCAAAGGCTAATCTGAAAACCACACAGCTTAAGAATGTCAAAATCATAAGGGCCGATGGCAGCATAGGCTATCCAGAGGAAGCTCCTTTTGACAGGATAATTGTGACCGCAGCTACCCATTGTGTGAACAAAGAATGGGTGGATCAGCTGGTTGAGGGCGGGATAATAGTGGCGCCTGTTGGCCATTACATTGGGCAAAAAATGGCAAAAGTCGTCAAAGAGAAAGGCGCCATCCGCGAAAAGGACATGGGCTATTTCCAGTTTGTGCCGCTCAGGACAGAAAAAGAGCTGGAGAATTCCTGAAGCCCTGCCCAAAATCTCAGACATGAAAAAGCAAGCCAGATGTTCCGCAGTAAAAATAGCCGTTTTCAAAGCGTATGTATTTTCTCAGCCTCTTGATTTGGTGCTTGGCCTTGACAATCCTGTGGCTGCATTTGACTTCATAAAGGTCAATAGTTGCGCCTTTCTGCGCAACGATGTCAATCTCGCCGAGCTTGCACTTGCTGCCCTTGATGACAACATGCTGAGAAATAGAGTCATATTTGTCCCGGATCTTATCGCTCAGTTCCCTGACAAACCGGTCGTGCTTGCTAAGTTTTATGTATAGCGCCCTCCTGTAATGCAGTCCCTAAATACACAAAACTATAGTAATATCTGGAAATATGAGTATAAATATTTTTTGGTGGGTTTTTCCATCTCTGTTATCCCGAAACTGGTTTACATCACGAAACTGCTTTACATAATTCGTCCCAAACTTCTTTTGGCGTTTTGTAATTCAAGCTCATATGGGGCC
>JAGVYD010000007.1 GCA_018303405.1 Candidatus Woesearchaeota archaeon
GCCATTGCTTTACTATCCAAACTCTTTTTTCAAATGTCAATTTGTACATAAACATCACCGAGTGAGGTTTATGTGTAAACTAATAATGGGATAGCACAGAGAGAGAATGAGCCAAGCTAGTTCAGGTCTTCCTTCTGATAGGAGAACGCATTAGCTCACGATGCATGTAGCAGGACATTGCCAGCGCATGTGCATCCTCCGGTATTTTTACATAGGCCAAGCTGCCTGTTGCAGATATGGTTAAAAATCTATAATAAATTGAATCTCGATATTCTCGGAATGGCTTTTCATGCAACCTTCTCACACTGGTCTCGATATTTATCACACGACACACTTTACTTTCTTGGAATTTGTCAAACCATATTATTTTCTCGACTGTGCTTCCAAATTCAGCTTGTAATGCTGTGTACTCCCCTTCTTCAAACGTACTAAACACCGACTCAAGGTATATTCCTGGAATCTCATTGTTCCACCAATTCCAGAAATAGCTTGATTTTTTTATCCTGTGCACGCCAGCGCCATCAACTTTTTTAATAATCACCTGTGGCTGAACCACAAACTCTTCATGATTTCCAGCTAATTTCTGATAACTTATTCCGGGAAAATACAATTCTCCATCCATCTTGTTGTAATTGCTTCGCATGCATCTTCAGGAAATAACCGTCCTCACAATTCCAGCCTTCGAGCAACTTTGTCATTTCAAATCTATATGCAGCAATTCTGCATACATTTTTGCAGCTGCCTCGCTGATATCCATTGTCCTGACATTTCCCTGCGTCCTCAAATAACCATCTGTTTGTTCGGTACCATAATTCATCTTTGGATCATACTGTTTCAGCTCCAAAGGCAATTTTCCTTCTCTGAGCTTATCAGCAAGGACCTGTCGTGTTACAGCTTCCCTAAATTGGCCAATCAGGTCAGCCTTTATATTGAGAAAATCGTCGATGAACAGGCTGTCATCAGCTTTTACGACTGCACCACTATTAGCAATAAAATCCATGCTTAAAGACATTTTATTCCTATCTATAGAAAACTTTTGCCTAGGCACCACAAATGTCTCCATCCTGAAAACGCCATTTTCCTCTTCCTTAACCGGAAAATACTGGATTTCGCTTCTGTAATCCGTAGCGTCAACTTGTTTTGTCATTTTCACACCCCTCAATTAATTTGTAACTTATTGGTAGTAGTAATAATCTTTATCTTAAATAAATAGCTTTTGCTATTTTTTTGCGCAAAAAACGATAAATTTATAATAGATACACGTATTTTGCGAGAATATGGAGAAACAAAGCTTTCCTGAAATAGAACAATCAAAAAAAGATTTACTGGTTTATGGTCCGCACCACAAGTTCGACAAGTTCGACAAAGCCATAATGAAAGCACTGAATGAAAATGCCAGGCAAAGTCTTGCAGACATTTCTAAAAAAGTTGGCCTTTCAAGGGATGCAATTCGGAATCGCATAACAAAGCTGATAAAGGACAAGGTTATCTCAAATTTCAAGCCAATCCTGAACCCTCCGGCCATGGGATTTCCAATAATAAACTATGTCTTTATTTCTTTACATAACCCGACGGAAAAAGAGGAAAAAAAATTCATTAGTTACATGAAAAGCCACAAAAATATAACTTATGTTGGAAGCATCATAGGAAAATGGGATTTCATCATAGATGTCATGGCTGAAAATCCGGGGAAATTCAACGACGTTATGAAGGAACTGAGGCAAAACTTTGCGGATCTGATAAAGGATTATGAAATTTACGGCGTGCTTGAAGAATACAAATATGAGGAGATAGCTGGGCTGCTGTCGTGATCATTTTCTCTTAAAGGTATAACAGCTGACGCCTATCCTTTTAATCCTCGAAGTGTGGTATTTCATGGTATTTTTCAGGGGGAAAGAAAATTTCTGCTCGGAAACAAGCTGAAAGCCATGCTGCTCTGCGAATTTCTGCAAGAATTCAGTGCTTTCACTTTTGTGAAGGCTATACACCACATCCGCAATCTCAAAGGCTTTTTCAAGAAAAATTCGGTCAGCGTGCCTCCTTTTCACGCCAAAAGGTGGATTCTGGAAAACCGTGTCAACTTTTGTCCTGAAATTCCTTATGTCGTCAAATATGACCTCAAACGGAAAATTTGCCAGGTCTTTCCGGGTTGTTTCAATGTTCTGCTTTAGGATGTCAATCACTCTCTCATCCTTTTCAACAAAATAAACTTTGCAGGCGCCAAGCAACCCACCGCCGATGCCGAGTATGCCAGGCCCGGCCCCAAGGTCCGCAACAACCTTTTCATCAACATGCCCGGCCATAAAAGCATTCCACAAAATAGTTGATGCAATTTCAGAATCAGTTTCATACTGCTCGTCGACAAATTTGGGCAATCTGAACTGGTGCAATTTGGACAGAAGAATCGCAATGCCTGATTTTGTCAATTTCATAACCATACTTAAGCCTTCCACTTTATAAAAAATTTGATTTCATTTTTTCAAACTATTTTTTCCGGCATACAAATCTTTTTAAATTAAGTGGCTGTGCTAGAACCGGGGGTGAAGGGACATTAGGATACTTATCAATCTTGCCAGACGAATCTTCCCATGGCAAACAGGCATTGACGAGGTCAGGAAAGAGCTGGACGAGCATCTTGTGACGCTGAATGAAAATACCAATGAGATGCAGGCAAATTATGAGTATTTGATGGAGCTTGATTCTAAGATACAAAAGCTCAATGAAAGAATAGATGAGCTGCATATGGTCATGAATCCTAATTTTAAAAAGGACAAAGCTGTTTGCGCATCACCGTTAACAAAGCTTGAACAAGAGGTTTTCCTGATCATTTTCACGACGACAGACACCCTCCTGACATACAAGGATATTGCCAACAGGACAGGACTGTCTGAAACAATGGTCGAAAAGTATGTCACAAGCCTGGTTGTCAAGGGCATACCTGTCATAAAGATTTACAGAAACACTAGGACATATCTTAGGCTGGATGAGAGATATAGGCTCCACCAGGCTAAAAATGACCTTCTGAAGCTTAATGAGGCCATAATCCAGCGAATGTTTTGATGAATTTGGCTCTGCTTACGCTATGACTCACTTTGTGACTTTTAACAATTTTTTTTCCTCGTCGGAAGTCATTTCTGACTTGCCCAATATCTTTTCAAACCACTTTTGATTATCCACGCACTTTCTATTGGTTTCCTAGTGCCTAAATGGAAAATATTGTTTTTTTAAAAATCCAAGCCTATTTTTGCTCCAACTCTCACTTTCCATATATGGAACTAAATTATTTATATATGATCCTTAAACTGTACATAATGCAAGTCCTTTTTTCTGTAATAACCACGACGCTTTGTAACATAATCCGAGAATCATGGAACATTTATAGATAGGGCAGATCTTGGTTCTATATTGTCTTGCTTGCGGATGATTTTTAATATATCTTCTTAATTAATTATAATATTGAAATTAATTAATTCCTGAGGATAAGCTCAAATACTATATAAAACCTATTATCACAATATCGACAATTGAAGATATAATTTCAATCAATATAATTTCTAAATATATTGTATGATTATTAGAAAGTATTATTATCCCTTCATTATTCTTGTATAATAACGAAAAAATTTCTATTTTGATAAAATAAGATTAAAGATTTTAATCAATAATTAAAATTTTTAAGAAATTAATCTATCCGTTAATGTCTTTGGCCTTCATTCCTTGGCTGATTTTCTCATTTTTAACTGTTTTTTGCAGCTCTCCAATATATTTGGCCGTAAAATCAAGGTTTGAGTTAATGCGATTTCTGGCCTTGTCAAATGCATTTTCCAGGGTACTACCATTTAGCTTATACCCGACGACAACTTTATTGTTACCACCAATAAAGCTGGTTTTAGATATGAAGTCAATTGCAAGCCACCGTTTAAGGTAATCATACATAGTCTGCCTGGTGATGCCCGCCAATACTGCCATTTCCTCGACGGTAAGCACGGCTTCAGTGGGATTTTTCTCCCGGTTGGCCTTCTTAGCCCTCTCATACAGTTCAACCAAGACCATATTCATGCGCTCTGTGGAACCTTTTTTCCTTGGCATAAGGCCCATCCTGGTCACAACAACATTTGCCAGCTCGTCGGTAGAAGGGTTTATGCCAGGTTCAATATCTGTTAGTATGATCTTGTTCATATCCTTGCCAATAACTTCCATTTATAAAAATGTTTGCATTATACCGACAATTGTCTATATTTTGGGCCTTATATCATTTAATTAAATATTTTAATTTTTAATTGAATATTATATATGATAATTCCTTATTTGGTCATGGAATACTACTATTAGCCCGGCTTTACCCAAATAAGGGAAAAAGCACATTAATCAATCAATTTTAACCAGATAACTCAAGGATTAGCAATATTTTCGGCAAAATCCCGAATCTTAAATTCGCAATAAAAGGGCAAATTAGTGCATAATTGCTTACGGGTCGGGATTATATCCTACTGTTAATCCATTTTGCCGACAAATTAGTTTAAGGGGTCTTTGCCCACAAGGCACCATTCTCGACTGAAAATATGGCAAAAGTCGCATGAATTGACAGGTTTTATTATCTTTTCGGCATTATCTCGAATTTGGTACGAGTATGGATTAATATGGCGCTTTATCGACGATAAATGGCATTCATGCTTTTCTAAACCCTTATCAAATTAATTTCATATACGGATCATGGCATCTCCTACATCTCCCTATTCACCAAATTCAACTTTTTTGCTATCTTGCACTATTTTTTTATGTTGGATTTTACACTTTTTGCATAATTATTATTTCTGTTATTATCGACGATATTTTATATTGAGTTTTTAAATAATATACTCTGTAGCATATAAAATAAAAACTAATTTTTTTAATATATTGTTCAATATATATTTAATATAATAGATAACTAAAAATATGTTTTATATCATATTCGATATAACATATATTCTGTAGTAAATATTCAATAAATTTTATCTATATTGCAAATAAATACATCAAAAATCGTATTTATTATCATTATACTTAGAAAGTGAGAGTTCATGCATATTGGCAAGCTGGTTTGAAGAGCTGATGTTTCGTTTTGATGTAGACTCTGGTCTAAAAAATGGTTAGGCACCAGAAACTTGATTAGAAGTTAACTCATTTGTCGTCAGGTAAATAATTCAGGTTAAGCAAAGTAGCCTACCCCACATATGACATCATTTTCTTTTCTTTCTGTTCCTGGGCCACCTTGCTCTTTTCCAGGAGGCCTTTAAGCTTGCGTTCGAATACTTTTGCTGACTCAATCAATGGCGCTTCGTCAACACCAAGCCCAAGAAGCTTGTTTAAGGCTCCAACAAGGCTTGCAGCAGCATGGCTGTCAGGCATATCAGCATGGCTCTCCACGAAAAGTGAGGACAAAGGCTTATCCAGCTTAACCATCAGAGCTGAGGTCACCCCTAGGATTATGCCTTCATTCATAGCCTCAAAACCCAATGCACTAAACTTTGCCTTTTTATCGTCGTGCTGGCTAAAGTAGAATATTTTTGGATTTATGCTGGGCTGGGCTGTGCCTACACCCTCAAGGGCAATCACTTCATAAGCATCAAATGCATCTGCAATCTTGACTATTTCCTCTGCAAGCTGCCATTCCGAGCCCTGGCCTGCTGCTATTCCGTGAATAATGACAATATTGTGCTTTTCATCGTAAAATACGCCGATTGGATCAACCAACGTCTGGTTATGCACTGCAACAATAGCCGGCGCATCTTCGAGCCATATCTTGCCAATGGATTCAGTTTTCAAATGCTCTATCAAGAATTCTGTTGCTATTGTGCCGACCAAGCCAAAACCAGGGAATCCTGTAATGACAATCGGCTTTTTTGGTGTTTTTCTCAGCTTATGCATTTTTTCACTCTTTTTCTCTTTTTTTTATTTCCATGTTTCCCATTAAGACCTTTCTGTCAACCATACCTTTTCTCAGGCCGCCCGCAGCCATCCTTCCTGACCGTTGCCCATGTGATAGATTTTTTCCTTTCTTGCCTCATGATATAGCCAATTGGACAATGACTCCACATCCATGAGAGCATTGTGCAGCGATAATTTCAAATCGTCAAATGTTATCCTGTCCAACTGATCCTTTTGGGCCAATTTCGCCAGTTCGCCAAATTTTTGCCATAAATCATAAACCAATATCCTATGCTTAAGCATCATCTGGTAAACATCCGTTATTTCACTGTCATAAATTTGTATTAGATCCTTAATCCCCTGAACATACTGCTCAAGGGTTCCGTTTTTCTTCAGCCTATTCAGCACCTTGATTTTTGCCTTGCTTTCCTTTGCCAAATCCACAATCTGCTTTGCCATGACCTTTTCCAAGCGAACAAGCTTCTCAACATGCTCAGTGTCTATGGCAACTTTAAGCTGTATTCCATCAATGGCCTGCTTTTTGGCCAGGTCCCAAATCATCCTGAGGCAGGCTTCCACTTTCCTGTCAAGGGCATGCATCCTGGCTTCTACCTGTTCCATTGCCTCTTTAAGCCTGGTTTCAGCCATAAACCTTTCCGCTTCAGACTTGGCCGTAATTTTCAATTTGTGGGCAAAGAACAGGAGATTAGCGCCCAAGCTTTTTTCAAACCGCCTAACATCCTTTAGCTCCCTGAACGCAAAGGTCTGGCCGCGATAGTCGACCTTCTTAACCTCCTTAATCTCCCTATTCAGGTCGCCTCTAATCTCCTCAAAGCATTTTTTTATTCTTGTCCTTATTGCAGTAATCTGGCCGCTGACTGCCTTGTGCTCCTCATGGCTTTTCATATCAGCTTCTGCAAGATGCGACAGGTGCCTGAGCCGGATTATGGCGTCCTCGAGCATTTTTTCGAGATCCCTATCCTTCTGCAGCTTGGCCTTGAGAATCCAGCCGCTGTGCCTAATCTGGTGAGCCAGAAACTTGTCTGGAAACGGGTTTAAGGCATAGAATTTTGGATTTAGCTTCCCCATACAAGCCAAAATGCAAGAATACTATTTAAATTTTTTTCAGTCCCTGCAGAGCGATTACAAACTTTACCGCAGGAATCCAGCGCCAAAGAAGCTGGCAAGAAACTATAAGAAAAAAACAAAAAATTTACAAATTCATGGCAAATGTGGCAATCATGAGGAATATGCCTTCTATTGTGAAAATCACATAATAGATGGTGTCCTTGATGAAGTCCAGGGCAAACCAGCTCATTCCCAAATCGTGCTTGCTCAAGACCTGCAAAATGCCAGCTGCCATTATAACCACCGCTATAATGAACGAAACCCAGCCAATTGCATTGCTGTTTGTTATTTCAATGACAGAATTTACCATGAGATAGAACCCGCCTATCGCCACGATGTACGCAAATATTTCCAGTGGCAGCCAAGGCAGCTCAAACCAATCCGGCCCCATGCCGAAGCTGTGCAACAGCGGCAAAACGCCCGTAACTGTCAGGACCAGCCCAACAAAAAAGCTTATCCAGTCTTTTGTGTCTATCATCTTATCACCTTTGAAATGGGTATAATTCACTTGGCTTATGCGAAATGATTATTTAAAATGTTTGGAATTTTCCACTAGTTTCTAACTGGTGGCTGGAAAGCCAATGTCAAACTTTCAAGTGAAAAATTCCTAACATCATGAAAATCGCATTTTTGAAAAGCATTCCAAACTAACCACGAGGTCTGTGGAACTAAACATGACATTTCACCAGTCTCTGACCGGTGGTTCTTGACAGTTGCGATGCTTAGGCAGCATCTTTCTTTGCATCCTGCGCAACTGAGCCGACCGCCTGCAAGGCTTCATACTTGGCCGCGTCCCTGATGGCAATAAGGATTTCCTTAATCCTGAGCTCCATCTCCTTCGCAAGGTCCCTTGGTATCTGGTGTTCTTCAGCCAGCTTTTCCTGGTCACGGTACATCTCATTCAGGATCCTAATCATGCCAAACATTATAAAACCAGACCTGAGCACCGCGCCCATGCCCTCCTTAAAAGCAGTTTCCACCATCTTGAAGATCTCATCTGATTTCTTATTCAATTTATCAATGAAATCAGTTATGTGCTGTGGCTCCAGGAATTTTGGCTTTTTCTTATCCATATACTGTTCATCAGCCAGTCTTCGCAGCTCGACTATGTCCTCCACAATCTTTCTCCTGAGGCGCACAACTTTTCCATAGTCCCTTATGACATCCTTAACGCCCCACCTGATCATCAAATACTTCCCGAGGCTGGCAGATTCATCTTTTATCGTTGATATATACTTGCTCATCAAAGTTGCCGCATCCTCCCTTTCAACACTCTTAATCATATTCAATAAGTAACCATAATCCTTTTTCAGCAATTCCATGGTCTCGCCTATAAGCTCATCTCTATGGTGCCTCACTGAATTCCTGGCCCTTTTGACAGCATTTATCATCTGCTGCAATTGCTCGCGCGATTCCTTCACTGTTATGCCTTTCAGCTTTTTTTCAAAATTATTCTGTATTTTTCGAAGGTAAACATCATAGCTTCCTGAATTTGGCAGCTTTCTCAAGAGGCTGTCCATATAAAGGAACAATCCCACTGTCAGAAAATAGTAATACTGCACCGCAAAGTGGCCATTCTTGACCATGTAAGAATCATTGACTTCAATATTTGATAAATCATGCAAGTGCTCGAGCTTTTCATTTTTTTCAAATGCCTGGAATACTTTTTGTGCACTGTGCACAAATTTAGGGGTTTCAATGGAGCGCAAATGGAACAGGTTGATAAACCCCATAACCCCTTCAAGTTTGCTGGTTGCCAATTTTATCTTGAATGGGCCATAAGTGTGCAAAACAAAATGCCTATGCAACATATCAGTATCTGCCATTATCTCACCTTGTCCTTTGGTTGTTAACTTATTTTTCTTTATATATATTTTTTGATTTAAGCTGCCTTTTTTGGAATTTCGGGCAGCTTTTCAGGCTTTTTCTGAATAATTACGGGAGCATTCGCATTCACTGCCCCTGGAAGCTTAGCCTGTGGCTGGTAGTCAGCAGCCATGGCGGATATTAACTGATTATAATCAACAGCCTTCGGAATCCTCTGCCTTATGTTTTCCAGGACTTCATCCTCAAATTTAAGGTCATGGGTCACATAATCCTCAAGCTCTGCCATCTTGTCATTGTAAAATCCAATGAGCCTCTGAGCCTTGTTCTGATCGGCAAGGCTTCGCTTGATTTCTTCGTGCAGCCTCACGAAATATTTGCCTGCATAGCCCCTGAGGCCCTCATATCCGCCCGCCTTGCCCTTCTGGGTAAAGGCCAGCTTGAACTTGTCCCTGTTCAGGCGCTTGCCGTACTCCTTCAGTATGTTGTCAACTTCACCCAGCTTCGCCAGCCTGTCAAATTCTTTCTCAGTCATCAGGCCTTCACGGAAAACGTATTCCCGCTTGGCCAGGCTTACAGCATCAGGATGCCTCCTGATTTCAGCCTGTGCATGGTCTTTGAGCAGCCTCAGCCTCGCATCCAGCTCTTTCTCAAGGTACATTGCATTTGCCCTAAAATCCTCATACATTTCATGGGCAGCCTTTCTGTCCAGCTGCCTTAAGATAAGCTGCTGCCCGTAAAAGCCAATTATATGGAAAGAATGCCTTTGCCCCTCATAATCATGGATTATGGTCTTTTTGGCTGCCTGAATCTTTTTGTTTATCACATTATACATGCCCTGCGTTTCTGCTGCAGTTGCCTTGTCTTTCAGGTTTCTTCCTTCAAGCTTGTGGTAAAACCCCCCAAAAACTGCGCTTGCTTCCCTGGATGTGAAGCTTTCCCGTTCCAGTTCTTCCCGAATCCTTTGCATTGGAGGCAGCAGGTCCTTCTCAGCCTTTACAACAACATCAAGATACTGCCTTATGTCCTTCACAATCATCTCAAGGTTATGGAAATGAGGTATAAGCTCCTGCGCAATATGATTTGCAGCCTCATACCATCTGATTTCATTCTGCAAATCCTCATTGAGCTCCCTGTTGAATTTTTTCAGGTAGTTTTCGATATATGCATCATCAATAATTACCATATTTCCCGTGATTCTGCTTTTTGCATCATCGGCAAACCTGTCAAACCTATTTTTGCCATCTTCATTCCTCATTTCATGGGCCAGCAGGCTTTTCAGCTGCTTGTAGGCATTTTCCTGGAAGGACAATGCACGCTGCAAATACGGGACAATTTCACCGGCACTCATCTGGCCATCCCGCAAAATCCTTTCCAGGTGCGGCTTAAGCTGACTGAAATTTTCGATTATTTCCTTGGGATGCTTTATCTCCATCTGTTCCTTCAGGACATTTTCCTTCACTCTTTCAAGCGCTTTTTTAAGCGGTGTTTCCTGCGACTCTATGCTGTCAAGAGCCTTGAGAATTTCCACATTTATTGCCTTGATCGCAAGGGCAATTTTGCCTGACCCGTCCATCTTTTCCGCAGGATTCGCATTTTCTGCCTTGGAGATTAAGGGCGCCGATTCCTGCCCGAATTTCACAACCAATGCCTGCTTCTGCTTTATCAGGTCCGCCATCCTTATCAGGTGAGAATCTTTTTTCTCCTCAGCTTCTTTTGCCGTATCAACATTGTGGATTGGGCTGGCAAGCATCCTTCTTTTTCCAAACCCGTAAGCACCTGCGCCCACCAAAGCCAGTCCTATAACAGCACCAATGCCCGCCATCTTTGTGGTGCCAGAGCCACTCTCTTTGCCCGCGCCTGTTTCTATCTCAGTAATTGCTGAGGCCACGCTCTCCTTAATTGCCACAATCCTTTGATCTGCATTGGCAGCATATTGTCCATTGTCAAGAATCTGGTGAAGGGTTCGCAAACCATTTGCATCATCATTGGTCCTCAGCTGATTTCTCAAGGACAAGGCAAGATAGGCATATTCCCCCTCATAATTGGCTGCGGCAGAATTTGCAATGGCAAGTATGATTACCATTAATGCCGCGAAATTCAAAATCCCCAAACTTTTCTTGCTCATCATTTTCTTATCATCATCTCTTGTTCTGTCAATCTCATTTGAAATTCCTATAGCCCTGCGCTGAGCAGCTTCCGCTCCTTAGGTCCAACAGAATCTCGAACTGGGTTTGCATTGGAAGGCTCTTGATGTACCTCCTTTCATCACTGGTGTAGCATTCTTTCTCTCCAGGATTGAGGGTTGCCAAGCTGGTTTCTGCTCCCATGTCAGGCGAATCCACGCCAATTGCATCATTCCTTTTATCAGGCCAGTCAATCAGTATCTGGTCAAGCTCTGACATCCATGCTTCGCATTTGCCAACCATTTCATATTCCTTGCTCTGCGTCGGGCCAGGCTCCAGGTTGTTTGCATTTTCCCTGTATTTCAGCGTGCCGTCGCTCAATTTCTTAAGCAAAGTGTCAAAGGTGTCAGTTTTTCTAAGGACTATGAATTTGCATTCCTGTGCAGCGCCTTCGGCGATTTGCTTCAGCCTGGCATCGATTGTGGCTTCAGAATATACTGTTACAGGCGGCGTTTTTCCAAGGTCCTTCAGTTTTTTAACATATACAGCATAGGCATCAGAAAATTCCTTTTCGAGCACTTGGCACCTGGTCAGGAAATCCCTGTTTGCAGGAGCGTTCTCATAATCCGGTGTCCTCGAATTGCTTAGCCAGGCGCTAAGGTCAGAATTGACCTGCCTCAATTTCTTGAGGGCGTCAGCATAACTGTCATCATTGATGATGGGCGCCCTGCATTCAATCCTTGCCCTGTCCTTGTAAATACCCAATTCCTTTTCCAGCTCAATTATGTCTTTTTCCAGCTGGGCTTTTTGGTCGGCAGTCAGGCCATCGCCCTTAACTGCCTTGCCTCCTGTCGCTTCGCTTATTTTCTCGGCGACTTTGCTGCTTACAATAGTCGGGCCGCCAAAGTCCGGAACCTTGAAAGTTTCTTTTCCAAAACTCGGCAGACTCAGTTTTTTTCCTGTGAAAAAGATGCTGCCAACATTGAAAAGTATTACAGCCACTATCACTGCCAAGATCAACGAGAGGAATTTGCTTTTTATGCCCATCCTTTGGAAGAGGAAATACAATGCTATTATGACGAGGAAGAACAACAAATTCTTGGCAAATGGTATGAAAAAGGAAACACTCAGGCCAGCCCTTATGACTGCAATAGCCATTGCTGCGCCAACTATTATTGCCAAAGCCCGAACGGCTCTGCCAGCTCCTCCTTGTTTGATATCTTCACCCCAAAATTTTGATAGCCCAATATAGACTATTGCAACAAATATTCCAGTAAATATCAGAAAATCAAAAAACTGCGCATATTTGTCATAAATTGGAAGCCCTGTGGAACTCGTTGCATCTGTCCCTTCAACTCTGATGCCAACCAAGTTCCCGAGATCCTCCAATTGTGCGAGGACAGGAGTCAAAGCCAGGGCAAGCGCAGCTACAAGGACGAGCCACTTCGCGTTTTTAGCCAATCTGTTTTTTATCATCTTGCCCTCCTTTGCAAGGCTTTAATCAAGAACTCTGACCCAAACAGGATTGTCCCGGACTGTATCATGCCTGAAATGTGATTGTCCCTGGACAAAATCCCAGAAACAAATTCATCATCGGACATCACTCCTAATTTATCCTCCTTGAATATTTTGGCAGCCGCAGCTTTTGCCTGTTCAAGACTGTGATGACCTGTCACTACCAAAATTCCATTCTGATGCTTTAGAACAAGCCTTGTGAGTTCGGACAGTTCTTTTACATCTTTTTCATCGGTTGATGCAACAAAACATGCCAGATGAAACGCAGATGTCTTCCGAAGATTGATATCATAGAAAAGTCCAGTGCCAAGCTTTTCTGCAACAACAATCCCCCCTTTTTCCATTTTTTTGAGGGACTTGTAAGAGCCGGCCGGGCTAATCTTCAGTTTTAATCCAATCTCCCTTGTGGTAAATCTAGAGGCATAATTCTTTATGAGAAATGCAATAATTTTCTGGTCATTGTCGCTTATGGCAATCATATTTAGTTATTACTTTTTCTCAATAATATACTATTTTTAGTAATTAGTCTACTATATAATGGTATTATATATAAATTTTTTGCTATAGGGTATTTTTTTTTGTATTTTAATAAATAAAAAAAGTAGTGAATTGTATGAAAAATAAAATTTGATAAATTAATTTAATAATAAGATATAGATTATAAATTGATATATGTTTACTATAAGTGAAGAAAAACCTGCACTATGGTTTTTTATATGAAGACAATAATCATATCATATTTTTGCTATGCCTCTATATACCTTATATTGCTAAAGTATTAATATTCAAGAGCCCTTTTATCGTCTATAAAATACGAGCAACTACACTCAGGATAGTTGGTAGGCCTTTGAGCCCTTATTTTTTTTCTTACAGTGGACCGAAAGACTTAAATACTTGTAAAAGTATATTAGTATACAAATAGATATACTAAGGTTAATTAGATAGGTTGAGAAAGATGATAACTATGCTACAACCAAACCAATCCTCAAACAGAGAATCAAATCTTGTTAGGATTATTAATCAGACAAATGCAACAACCCTTCACAATGGGAGTGCTTATCATCCGATTCTTGACGTAAACGATAATCCGGAGTATTTTGCGAAAAGGAGACATGTTACTTACAGCCCACCAAATTTCGAATCTCCTGAAGAACAAGAGGATTACAGTAGTACATCACCACACGGTGGATATTGGTACATTCCCCATCCAGTAAGGGCTTGATTTAGACTAAGATCTGAGACTAACAACTATGCGTTATTATAGCTTGCTTAATCTTTATCGCTCACAGGAAGCTCTTCCCATTGCGATTCAACAAGGTCTGCTTCAGACTCGGGAGCATTAGCCGTAGCAACATCGACCCGCAATGGATTCATTGGGAATTTACCACCATATGGCCTGGGCCCATAGTCATAACCATGTATCTCCTGGCCAATCAAATCAAAATATTGATTCATTCTCTTTGAATAATGTGTTCTGGACAAGACTGTGTCAATCATGTATATAGCCAGGCCTCTGGTGCTTATGTGCGGGTCATCATCCGGGTCAAGAATATCAGAATTTATCCCATCCGTTGTCCAATGATAGAATATCCGGCCAGGATGCTTCCAACTTTTGTATCTCGCATCATTTGTGACATGGCTGTGTTCCAATGCCCTTAAATCAAAGCAAGGATTCAGATTAGATGGCCTTCTTTCATCAATCCATGGTCGGTCATACTGCCCTGAACTGCCAAGATATGAGTATTGCCCATCAGCTTTATTCAATAAGTACATTGTGAACGACCTTGCCTCGCGCACATTCTCTAAGGAAACTTGCACAGTTGTATCAATTCTATTTAGCCCTCTGTGAGGCCTTGCTGCACCTTCATGCTCTCCATGTTCTCCCTCAATATGCTCTTCGGCCTCATCATGTTCCTCAGTTAGTGTATGGCCTTTAATCCTCGGGGTTATCTTATGCACTCTTTTGTGCATCCTGGCCAGCACATAATCATAAGCATTCATGCTATAAGGGTGGTATCTTCCATCCCTAAGATCATCCCTGAATGCATCGAATTCTCCATCTATCCACATTGCCACGTCAAGCAGTTTTTGGTACATATGCGTGTGCTCATCATAAAATTTCCTGTGGGGATCATTGATGTACCTCTCTTGGTCCGGAATACTGTATTTCTCTATCAATTCTCTTCTCTTCTCGGCCATATCCGCCTCAGAAACGCCATGGAGCCGCCATCTTTTTTCTGAATTCTCAAGCAATTGCCTTTTGTATTTATCGGCAAGAACAACAACCCTGTGTTGTACATCATCATATTCCACTTCAAGGGGCATATTATACTCATCCCTGCCCCAGCTCATTTCATGAGGCAATTTGACAAAATTGCCACCATGTGCCCTCACAGCTTCCCTAATAATATCCTCTGTCTTCCGGTTTCGTCCTGTGCTCCACCTGCCAAGCCTTCTCTCTTCCCGGGTAGGCAGAGGCGCATTTGGCTGATTTGGATTATAAGTATCCCCTCTTAGATCCTCATCATAATCCGGGCTGTAGATTACACGGTAAGTTCTCCTGCACACAATGTGCTGCTTGGTGTGCACTTTGTCCAAAAATGTTGTCATGCTCTCAGCCAGATTATCAACTTCATTTTGCCAATAGAAGCTGAATGCCCAATCTGATTGTTTCCTGAGATCCTGCTCATATTTGCCAATTTCAATCTGGAAGACTTCATTTACCATGTCAGTATATGCCTTTTCCAACGCGTCCAGATTGGTCTTAATTTCTCTATCATAAGTTTCCTTGCCAAACTCCCGAATTAAGCCATTCTTATTGGCCGCGTATAGTTCCCTGCACGCATTAATGACCTGTGATACAAGTTTTTTATGGATGTCCTTGAATTCATCTGCATACCTATAACCATATATCCTAAGATATTTTTCAATTCCATCATAATAGAGAATTTTATGCTCTTTTGGAATTCTGAACGGGAAGAACCTCGTCTCCTTCCTATCACCGGGCAGCTCAAAGTCAAATTTGACCCATACAGGTTCCATTGCTTCAATCGGAGGCTGCGTTCTGTCCAGCTTCTTCCTGCCAACAATATTGCCTTCATTATCAAATATTTCAGTAAGCTTGTCGAAGTCTATCTGGTATTTTATGATAGCCCTCTCATAATGAGTGTTGATTCTATCAGTGAAAGGCCCCACAATAGTGGTTGATTTATGCTCAACGTCATTCTTTAACTTGTTCCAGTCCTCACCCCAGATTTCTTTTTCTATTTTTTTCAAAAGGTCCATCCTGGCAGAGCCAACATCAAACAATCCCATAAATTTCAGTTCCCTGATTAGCGGCCCCAGTGAAGGCTCAACATCTTCTGTAGTGTCTTTTGCATTGCGGACAAACCGGAATTTTACATTGTTCCAGAGCCTAATTGGCATTTCCTGAAAAAGAGACCTGAAAATGCCTGCCAAGTCCTTGTGAGATTCCCCTCCTCCTCCAGGTTCTGCCATTTTATTCACTTCTCATTTGTTTTTTCGGTTCTTTCTATCATTTTCTTACTAACACCTATTTATTTTTGTTGGATTACTTTGGATCCTTCAATTTGTGGGGAGGGACCAATAGGGGGTTTCTTTGCAATTTCATTTGCCTTTGCAACGGATTCCGGGATTATCTTTTCCATGGTTCCCGGTGTATTGATGCCTCCCTGTTGCCAGGCATTTCCAGCCTGTTCATTCACCTTGGCACTTTTTTCCATCTCCACCAACAGCTCTGTAAGCTTTTCTACGTCAAAATGCTCCTGTACCAATTTCCTGACATTTTCACCAACACTTGCGAAATGCACCTCAATTTTCTGAAGCAGGGCCACCAAATCCTCAATCATGGCAAACTTGTTTTGCAAATTCCTGTACATTTTGCCAAACTGGCCCCCTATGTCATCTGCGATCAATTTTATGTTTCGATATGCTTCAATCTGAACCCTCGCCACAATCGCTGCATCATGGTATTCATTCTGGGAAGTTGTTGCACCCATAAGCTGTCCAGCATATGCCTGCCATTTTCCGGCAAGTGAAAAATCACTTGATATTCTCTGGAGGCTTGGCACCCAATCACCTTTAGGCATTGCATCAAATTTTTTCCGGAATTCCCCCATGCCAAACCATCCATCAATCAGCATGAGCTCCAATTTTTTTGCGATGGGCTTCCAAGTCGCTATAAATTTTTTCTCCCTAGCATCAACTCTTTCAAGGAAGCTTTCAACCTGCCTTTTGCTGGAAGAAAGCCTCTCTTCAACAAGGGCCCGCATTGTGACTATCCCTTCAACCATGTCCTTTTCCAAAATATTGATCCTGGACTGCAGGATCTCCTCAATTGACTTTTCAACATTATTTGAAATCAGCATAAGCTGCTTTTTCCTGCTCAAGAACAAATTTCTCAATCCCTGCACCCCCTGTGAAAAAGCCTCCAGCACCTTTTCCTTGTTGTTCACTTCTGCAGCAATCACCGACTCAATCTCTTTCATCCAGGCCTGGATATCATCCCTGTGCCTTTGCCGGATTTCAACAATCTTATCAGCGACTTTTTGGTCTGCAAATTGTTTTATAATATATTGCGATTCAGCTTTGGCATTTCTGGCAACAGCCAGGAAATCCTTCCAGTCATTTTGCTGGTAGCCCTTGGCAATCAGGGCCTGCAGCCCCATCTTTGTTTTGCCATCTCTCCTGTCCACATAGGTGCCTGGTCCCAAATATCTGTATTTGTCAACATAAAACAGCAATTTCCTTATTGTCTGATCCTTTTTCAAGTCTTCTGCCAGCACATTATCCTTGAACTGCTGCAGCAGGCCTGAAAGAAGAGCCTTTACCCTATTGACATAATTAAACAATAATTGCACATACTGGCTTGTTGTCCCGGTCTCAGAGCTGAATTCTGCGAGCCATTTTTCCAATTGCAGGATAAATTCGTCAAGCAAAACAATTTCTTTTTCCACATTATCATATTTTCTCTGCATGTCCAGGACTGTTTTCAGTTTCCTGACAAGAATCGCATCATTTATCCTGTATTTTGCCTGGAGCTCCTGCTCAAGGTGCTGCACATAGACAAACAGATTTTCCCGGATATGCGGGGCATTCTGGTTGCCGGGCTTAAGATCCGCCTTATTCATTTCCCGCAATTCCTTCAACTGCTCCCTGAGATAGGCATTTTCTATACTGCTGATGACCTGAACCAATCTTGCAATGCGATTTGCCAGGGCAACATCAGGAACTCTTCTGATGCTCTCCATCAAAGGGCTGTTTCCGCTTTCCACTTCGTGCGAAAGCTCGTTCCTGAAATAGCCTGAAATTGTTTCCTCAGACTTTACCCTGAGCATGCTGTGCAATTTCAGCAGCAGAATAGCTTCATTTTGCTCTATACTCTTCAATTGTCTTATCTCATTTTCAAGAGGCCGGTCGTATCTGCCTATTTCCGGTGCCATGGCTTTCAGGTAGCTGATGAATTCCTGCGGGCTTGAATTGTAGTTTCTTTTCGCTTCCAGAACCATTCCTAGGCCAATTGTGGCCTTATGTGCCCTTATTGCCAGAGCAGGGTCTGTCAGTATGACTGGCAAATCATCGTTGGTTATCTGTTGCAAGAGGGTTTTCAAATGCTCTTCCAACTCCCTTCTCCTGTCTTCATACATCTTTGTCAATTCAGGCCATCCCATTCTGGCTCCCTTTTCTTTTGTTTCGGCCATATTAATCACTTAGGTGCCTCCTGTTTTGCCGGATTCAGCGACTCGTCGCTGTAATAAATGCCTGGCTCTGGCCCACCGGAATCCTTTACAAACCATGACAAATATTCATTAACTATGTGCTCATCCTGTATGGTGTTCTCAAAGTAAAACTTAAGGAACTTGGATATTCCCAATGTGCTGATTCCAGGATAAGGTGTGGTGTATTCATAACTGCGAATTGCTTCGTTGCTTGTTTCGTAAAATCTTTTTCGGCCAAGGAACTGTACATGGTAACGTGCAGGATTCTTGAAATATTCCAAGTCAACAGCCGGATGGGAAATATCAGGGAACTCAACTCTGCCATTACTTATGGCCTTCCTGACGTTTCTAAAGGCCCTTCCTTCAGCATCTCCATGCAGGAAAGCATGCTCATAGTCTGAGAATGTTCTGCTCGCGCCTCTGTAAGTGCCATATCTAAGCTCTTCAATCCATCCAATCCACTCAATGTCAAGGTACTTCAGTGGATTTGTGAACTTCTCAAACCATGAAATTGTCGGCATCCTATATTCGTCACCTTCAAACACTGGCTTGACTCCCCTGATATAAGGCTGGCCATGATTTCGCCTGAGCCATTCCTTTGCATCTGCCACAGTCCTGTACTTGCCAGTCAAAGCTCCCATGTTAATTTCATTCAAATCATCAAGGAAGTAGCCGTCCCAGCTAACTTCATCCCTATCCTTGACACTTTTCAATTCTTCCACTTCTTCTGCAGCCTCTTCTTCAACTTGCTCAAGGGCTTCCCCTCTCTCGTCAGCCCTGAATGTCTCCATATTATTTTCTGATGTCCTTCTTCTTATATCTTGCATGAGATTCTCGCGCAGATCTGCCTCTTCTCTCCACTTTATACCATCAACGGGCACAGGATGCACCTTGACTGTGTTAAGCCCTGGGCGATGCGCTTCTCTTCCTTCATCGTCACCTGTCACTTTTTCAAATGTGAAGTCAAAATAATAAACAGGCGCGCTGTTGCGGGCCATTAAGTATGTGTGCGTGTACATGCCACAGTATGCATACTGATCGGCAACCAGCTTTCTTCGTGCATTAACCCGTATCAGCAGTCCGTATTTTCTCATGGCTTCAATATATTCCTTGTATTTGCCCGTGATATTCGGGACAATAGACTGCCTGAAATCACGCAAGACCCTCTCCTTGATGTTGGTGGCTCTCGCAGTGACTTCTGTAGCTTCAGAGCCAGTCCTTAACTGGGAAAGAGTCAGCTCGGACTGCAGCCTTTGGAGCAGTGAGAATGTATACCTGAATGTCTGAGTCGCCCCTTTTATGTTGGAGGTATTACCATAATTCAGGTATTTTGAATCGCCATCCACTTCATCATAATAAAAATTCTTGTATTTCATGAATTTGACATTGAACATCCTAAACCTTCTCCTGAAATCATCTGCGTCGATGTTTGTCGGGCTCAAAGGCTGGGTTTCATCAATCTTCTTAACCGGGAACACTTCGCATCTTGGTCCTGATTCGAATAGCACAATCTGAGTCCTGAACCTGTTCTGGGACGTATCTTTGCCAAGCCTTGCACTGTTTGGCCTTGGGACCCCTTCCTGGCCGTATATCTTCCTCATCAGCTCATAATTCTGAATTACTGCGCCGTGCTTGCCCTTGAAAACCTGCAGCCTGAGGAGATAATTCATGAGAGTGAACAGCTTTTCCCTGTTATGCAGGAATTCCAATGGGAAAGTGTTTCCTGGCTCATAACCGCCGGTTAATCCGAATTTTGTCAAGGCACGACCCGTTGGATCATTAATCCCCCTTAACCCTCTTCCAACATGGCGCCAGGCCCACCTCTTCAAATCTTCCATTATTCGGCGCCAGCCCTTGTTTTCCTTATGTGCCTTATCGCCTGATTTCGTTGCCATGCCTGCACCAATCGCCACGATGAAAAGCAACCCGCCAAACACCCAGGCAGAGAACGGCGCTATTGCATCTGCTGTAGAATCCTGGGCGCCACTCTTGAACCACCACCATCCCGCGGCTCCCAATAAAAGCACAATCCCCACCCTGATGGCCATCTTAGTCCTGTCATTCTGAATCCCATCTGTCTTGCTGTAGCCAATATATCCAGCCACACCCAGCGCCAAAAGAATAACAGAGCCTGTCAAAATCTGGCCATTGAACAATCCTGCAATTATGTCAAATGGAATTGCAGTGAATGCATACTCTTCAAAGGCAAGGTCAGCAAGCCATTCAGTGAGAAGGGACGCGAACAAAATATTGATCCATGCCCACTTATCCTTGAAGGTGTCCTGCGCTTTCATTCCCTTGTAAATTACAAGACCAAACAGCACTTCACCAAAGAACACAGCGCTCTTGACAGTAATCCCATTATTGGCTATTGCTGATCCGGCAAGTATAGCAATGGTCCACTGTATTAATTTGAAATCAGTCCCAATTTTCCATGATGTCAGGAAGAAATATACAAGCAGGCTCAAGCCTATGAAAATGAAAATCTGCCTGCCCCGCAGTATTCCAAAGCCCTCGAAATTGGTGCTTTCGGTTGTCAGGTCAGGGGAGTACGATGTTGATACCCCTCTTTGTGCATTTTCCAGTGTTTCTACGGTATAGCAATACCTGCCTGATGTCAGGCTGTCTCCCTCCCTGTTCTGGACAACGCAATTGGCGTCCCCGAGGAGATAATACCTGATCTCTATGAGGCTATCCTGTTCCCATATGTACTTGTAAGTCTTTTCATCATATGGCTTGCCTCCGGTAAATGGCCCAAGTGCAATCGTTGATGCAATAAGCAGGGCAACAGCAAAGATTCCAAAGTTGCCCCATTTTCCAGTCATCTTTTGCTTAACCTGCGGGATGAACTGGGCAACCACCATAATGAATCCGGTAATCAAGCCAAGATTGACAAGAACCTTCAGATGCAGGATGTTGCTTACCCATCCCATCTTCCAGATGTAATTGGCCTTCAAATCCGGGTTCATGAATGCAAGCAGGACAGCGAATGCAACAACCCCTAGCTGCAGCATATTCCTGTACCTGTCTTCTTTAACCTCCATCAATGCAGCCCCGGCCAATAGAAGCGCAGCTATTATCGCAGCGTTGATTCCGGCATACTTGTATTTTGCAACAGCTCCCTGGATTCCGGTTGTCGCAGAATTGAGGGCATCCCCTATCTGCGCAGATGCAAGCCCAATTGATACAAGCGCTATTGCAGCAATAACAAGAAGCATTGCCCACTTCGCATTCCTGGCAGATTCAGTGCTGCTCATTTAGCACCTCCTCTGCTTTTTTCAGGATTTCATCAGAAGGAATTTCATTGAATTCATAGCCGGAATAGGCAAGCTTAATCCATTTTTTCAAAATCGGCTCTGAAAAAGCATATTTGTTGTCCCTCTTCACCAAAATGTCAGCCTGCATCATCCTTTCCAAAAGGCTTTTTGTTACAGGGGCGCTCCTGTAGATACGCCTTGAAATTTCTGTCAGCCTTGGCTCCCTAAGGAAAGCAAGAATCTTGACAACAGTCTTTGGCATTGCCTCTCCGCGGGCGCGATAAAGATAATCATTCAGCATTGACTCAAGGTGCAAAAAAACCGAGGAATTTTTCAGAGTCATCTCAATCAAAAAGGACTTTTTGACATCATGCGTCTCGGAATACCTATTTGCAATGGCATGAACCAGGAAAGGAATGCCTTCAGAAATCGCATGAATCTCATCAGCAACTTTATTGTCTGCTTTGCCAATAATCTTCCCAACCAATTCCTGGGTTTCGGCCTGGCTCAGACCATATACCCGCTCCTGTGCAAAATTCCTAAGGGATTTTTCCAGCAGCACCCTGCCAGAACTGGCCACAAGGTATGAAACATTCCTGCTGCTGAGCGGAATCAGGGACAAAACATCCCTGACCTGGCTGAAATTATTGAGATCAAAAATGTTCTCAAAGTCATCCAGAAGCATGACAACTTTCTTCCCTGATTTTTTTGAAATTTCGTCAGCAAACCCAAAAGCCCTTTGCAGCATTGCCTTTTGGTCCGGTTTTATTTTTTGCAGCTCGTTACTCAAGAAGTCGACTGTATCAGCAGCATTTTTTCCGAGCCTGTCCTTAATGGAAAGAAGATGGGAAATATCCTGGAATTTTACGTAGTCCTGAGAAATGGCGCCCAGGAACCAGAAGCTGATACCGCCAATAAGTTCGACAGAAAAGTTTTCAGGGGGTGTGCTTGTTCTGTTTAGGCCAATATAGACCGGCAATAGATCGTGATGCTTGTCCAGCTTATCCTTGATCTCCCATAAAAGGGTTGTCTTGCCCGCGTACTTCGGCCCAACTATGGCGGTGTTTTTTCCTTGTCTTGCATATTCACTCAGTTTGTCTGAGTAGAACCTTCTGCCGACATGGTGCTTCTGGTTTCTTGGGTTAGCCAAAAAAAACATGCTGTCACTTTGTTGCTGCGTTTGCTGTAATATTAATTATTCCAATTGGACTATAATCAAATTAGTATACTATTATATAAAACTTTTGTTTCTGTGATTTTGGCACACCCGTCCAAATTTGCCAGTCATTTTGTATCTTATACAAAATGGAATATATTCTGATTAGTATAGATTATATATTTAAATTTTATTATTGTAGAAAACATATATTTTTTATTCCAATTGGTATATATTCTAATTAAGATAGTATTTATAATTTTCCTTTTAAATACAATCTTCTCATTATTTTATTACTTATCGAGAGTAACAAAACGAAAAGCTTAAATACTGGTAGTACGATATACTACTAAATACACTACTTTATGGTACTGACATTTGTTGGGGTGTGCGCAACATGAAACCAGCTGCTGAAAAAATCAGCATTAGCCTTGAATTTGAGACTGTTTCTAAACTACTTGCAAGGCTGGCCAAGCATCGGAACAGATTCCCCACAAAGAGCCATATCATAAGGCATGCAGTGCACGAATTTCTGAATCCGGACAAAAATGAGGGGGATGCGTCATGAAATTGAAGATGAGCATTACCCTGGACAATGAAACATTAAAACTCATTGAGGAGCAGGTAAATTCGCAGAGATTCAGGAACAAGAGCCACGCAATTGAATTCGCAGTAAGAAAACTTCTGGAGCAAAAAATTGGCGATGCCAAAGGCACTGCGAAATCGCAAAAGTCGCTAAATGCCTATCTGGAGGGTGATAGCCATGGCTAGCAGCAAACCCTCTGACCTGGGCGAACTTGTAAACCAGCAACAGGCACCTCCATCAAGCCATAAAGCCGGCGGCCTGGAAAAGGAAATACAGAATGAGCCCACTGACAGTGGATGGAATTTCAAGCAGGTTGCAAAAGATGTTGCCAAATTCTCACCTTTTGCCATTTTCAACTACCTTGCATCCGGCGGCCTTGCCTACTTAACAGGCGGAGCCAGCTTCCTCAGCTCAACAGCTTCCTTGATGTCACCTATTGGCTATATGTTTGGCAGGCTAATAGAGAACAGGAAGGCCAAAAAGAAAACAACATGGTACCAGATGCGAAAAGAACTCGGCACTGGCAATTTTGTGGGGAATCTTGCTTACTGGGTCTACCAGATCCCGGAATTCCTCAATATTTCAACAGCCACGTGGGGAGGCAAGATACTCAGGAGCCTGTCGTTCAATCCAGGAATGCTCATGCCCTTTATTGCACTTTACCAAACCGCTGTCTATCTTCGTGATAAAATCGGGACAAGGAACGCGCTTAAGGGATTATACAATGGAAAAATCTTCAGCTACATCAAAGAAGCATATCGCAATAAACTCAAGAAGGATTACTGGTCTGATGTAACAAAGACCTTTGCGACCCTGTTCCCAATCCACCTATACAGCCTCAATTTCGTTAAAATGCCTGCACTGCGTGTGGGCATTGGCGCGATGAATGATATACTTTTCAGATTAATAGCCGGCAGGCCAGAGGGAAATGGCCAGCAGCTGAAAAATCAAAAGGTCGAAACTGAGCAGCCTGTCCGGGCAAAATATGAGCCGCTGGGCAAGTACAAGGGCTTCAAGGAAAAGCTGGACCACTTTTTCAGGGCGCCAGGATACGAGCCCTTCAGCTACCAGCCGGCTATGAAGGGTGCACATTGAGTGAGTTACCATGGCAGATGAAGAACACAACCAAAACCTGGAGCATGAAGTGAATAACCAGGAAAGCAAGGGCTTCATGAAAAAAGCCATTGACACAACATTCAATTTAGCGGTAGCTGGCGGGGCTACAGCCCTGGGGCTTGCAACAGTCGGGCCTGTTGCACCAATTGTTGCTGCATCATTTGGAGGCGGCGGCCTGATTGGCGGCCTTATTGCCAGAAAAAAGAACAAGGAAAACAGGAAGCCAATATCAGAGATTGTAAACTCCTCCCTGAAAACATACTCCGCAGTCAACACTGTCTTTTACCCAATGACTCTGCTTGGCAATGCAACATACCCTGTCGCGGCAAACCTGGGCGCACAGGCATTCGGAACAGGAATAGGAGAATACCTCGGCAGATCAGCCTGGGCACTAACTGGATTCAACGGCGCATTTGTAGGATTGTTCAAGGGGGCGTACCACCTTTTCGACAAAAAATTCAATCCCAAAGGAATAGGAAAGAGTATAGCTGATGGTTATGGGTCATTGGCAACCAGAATAGGGACTGTATTCGCGCCAGGCTATATCCTCGCGGCGAATGGAATACCGGACCTCAGCATTGGGCCATACACAGCGCCGACTTTTGCAGTAAATGCATTGCCAGTGGGAATCTACAACGAAATTAATCCGCCTGGCCAGGCCAAGGAAGAAAAAAAGCCTGATTTCAGGTCCGCGGCATCCCAGATTTCACCCCAGCAGCTCCAGCAATACCAAAATCTGCTTGCACAGAATCCGGGATTGGCCAAACAGCTTGCGCAGCAATATCGGGCATCGCCTGCTCCTGCATAGGGAAAAGCAAAATGGCAGACCAACATCCACCACAAGAAGTGAAACATGATGACGAAAAAAAGATAGCGGAAGCTGCGAAGAAGCAAGAAGCGCAGAAAAAAGCAGCAGAGAAACAGGCAAGGCAGGCAGCAAAACATTCTGCAGAGAGCCCAGCGGCCGATTCCCGCTCCAGACAGAATTTGGAATCAAGGGTCAATCACACCATCCTTGAGAATTTAGGAATTGGAATGTTGGATGGAGCCAAGGTAGTGGCCAAGCCATTATATACTGCAGGCTGGATGACTGGCGGCGGACTCGTCAGCTATGCACTTGCCGGGCTGAGCCCATTTATCCTCGGCGGCGGCCTTGCAACAGGACGCTTTTTCCTGAACAGGGCAGCAAACAAGCCGTTTACTTTCAAGGATTTCAGAAAGGAATACGCAAAGGGGCTATTCAGTGGACTTTTATACTATCCTGCAGCAGTTGACATTAGCGCTACACCCTCAATTCCAATAAAGCTCCTGAAATTTTTTGGATATGGCGCGCCAACTTTCATGGCAGCTGACAATTTCGTGGACCATTTCTACCAGAAGTACCAGACACCATCAAGTCTGATTAGTGAGGTTAAAAAAAGGCCAATCGCGAAAATTGTCGGTGAAGGAATTGCCGACACAATCTCTGAAACCCCTGTCAGCTACTACAACTGGGTCAAGCAGACCAAAGGCATACTCCCGGCAATTGTTGCTGCAAACTGGAGTGCATCATACCCCATGGAAGCGAAGTATGGTGTCTCTGTCGGCACTGCATCTGCTTACAGGTATTTCACTTCAAAGGAAGCCATTGCAGCAAGGGATAGTGCAAAGAACAATAAGGCAGTGCATTAGGATAGGCATATCTCTTTACCCTATGGCAAGCTTTAAAAACACCCCTTTTTTCCATTAGCACCATGAAAGGCGTAATTGTAAATTTCAGGGGAGGCAAGCACACGCAGACAAACAACCAGATGGTTGTGCTGCCAGAAGGTGTGACATCCAAGGACAAGGCTGTTTCGCTAATAGGCAAAAGCGCTGTCTGGACCTCGGCCGGGAAGAACAAGAAGGACATCAAAGGCAAGATAACCAATGTCCATGGCAGAAATGGCGCAGTCAGGGTTGTATTTGAAAAGGGCATGCCTGGCCAGTCTGTTGGGCAAAGGGTTGAAATTAAATAGCAATAGCAGCCTCCGATTTCTCGTATCAGTCAATTTCCATATCAGTTAAACCAGAAAATAAACCATGACAGGCACTGTGAGGCATGCCATTGCATGTGTTCTCGAGATTTTCTTGATGGCAGGAATCAGCCCAATGGCAGTCGATACGATCATCACAACCAGTCCCAGAATGCCGGTCAGTGCCAATCCGATGAGGGCAATGAATGCTATTATTGTCCAGACTACTTTTTTATAGGGCATTTTTGTCATAAGCGATGAAAAGACTTTTGCAACTGCAAGGCTCAGCCAAACTCCGATGCTGGCTGCTATTAATGCGGATGCAAGCATAAGCATGATGTCATTCATCTCCATCCTCCCCATCATTTCAGCCAGAGCCACCACAACCCCATTCCTTGCCTTGCTTATTGTGTAATATGTGGCGAGTGATAGAACAAAGTTGACCATGCCTATTGCGCCCATTAAAATCATAAATCCATGGTCGCCGAGCTTTCTGGTAATTTGCATTGAGATTACTGCTGCAGTGGATGCGCCAATGCCAGGAAGGACTGCCGTGATAAAGCCTGAAAACTGGCCTGACAGAAGCGCTTTCACACCTTTTTTCCAATCAATGTCAATTTTACTGCTTGTTTTTTGCGGAGGTATTTCCTGGTTGTCATTCAGGCTGATTAGAAGCGTGGATATCCCGAAAAGGCCGGAAAGCATTGGAAAAAGCGGGTCTTCCAGCATAGGCATGTCCAGTACAATCATGCCAAGCAGGCCCGAGAGCAAAACAACAATTATTGCCCATATAAGGTTTTTCTCCCTGATCACCATAAATACCAGAATTACCAGCAAGAAATACCCAATATACTCCACAATATAATCATAAATCTCCCCTATCAGCGCAATGGCAATGGGAAAAAGCGCTAAGCTTAGCAACAGGGCAAAATAGTTTCCAACAACAGTGAGCTTAATAGCCATATAGCCATTCCCCTGCAATAAGTATCGATGCCCGGGCAAAACACCCAATGCTGTGTTGGAATCAGGCGCGCCAAGGTAAATGGACGGGACAGCATCCAAAAAAACATGCGTTATTGACATTGCCACAAGAAATACGGCAATGTCCATCAATGTGAAGAAGGCAAGCAATTTTCTGTGAATTGCCAGAATGAAGACACTTACCAAATTGACATGAATGCCCGGTGTAAGGCCTGTTATTATCCCAGCAAGAATCCCAATAACCAACGCTAAGACAGTTTGCCAAATCATCCTCAATTAATCCTATAAAAATTCTAATGATTAACTGCTTTTCAGCCGAAAACTATCCGGAGATTTGAGCAATATCCTGCCTGGAGCTTAGCAAATCATCGCATTCTTTTCTGATCATTAATGCGGTTTCATGCAAATCCACCTGGAATCCTGCAAGGTCATTCTTAAGATTGGCAACCTCATTGGAATTTAATGCTTTGTCATATGTTTTGGACTTTCTTTCAACTAGCTCGATGTATATATTGCCGCATGGAACAACATTCCTTTGCACAGACAACAGCAAGTCCTTTGCCTGATTTGTATAGCCCATACTGGTGCCATCGACATTTATCACTTCGTTCCGGATTTGGTAATCGTAGATAACACCATAGCCTGATTCCACAACATCTCCAGTTTGATTTTCATAGGGCAGCTTATAAATTTCATTCTTGGATACATTATGGCTTCCGTAAAATAACTCCTTTGTGACTCCTGGTCTGAACTCAGGCTTAGCCTGGATTGATTTTTCCAATTCATCGATATTCCTTTTTATCCATTGGGAATCATTGGCCTCATTCAGGCGCATAAATCCCACTAAATCTGCACTTTCCATCAATGTCAGGTTTGTTTGGTTGGTAATCACAAGCCTAATGTCCTGGGTGCCAAATGAGCTGTAGGTGTTTTTGTCCTCCCTCATGAAAATTATCCGCTTTCCCATCACCTTATTTATGAATTCCTCAACAGCCAGGCGATGGCTGCAATCCTTGCAGGATACCGAAGTCCCGAGCGGGCACTTATCAACGATTTCCACAGCACGCGGCAGAATATCATCGATGTCAGTTCTAAACTGGTTCACTGCACTGAGGGACGCATATCTCTCAGAATAAAAATAATTATTTTTCACAGCCCATTCAGGGGATAGCCTCAGGTAGAGATCCTCACTGCAATAAATATTGAAATTGTGGAATATCACCCCCTCATTTTCAGATGTTTTCCAATATCCAACCTTTTCATTGATCCGGCCCCTGCTGGTCTGATAATCCTCTTCTTCCAGCGTCACTTCCCAAGTACCGGCAGGCAGTATTCCCTCCTTCGGCCTTGGAAAAAAATGGAATGCCGCAAATTCCTGGTAATTTCTCAATATTGCAGCTGGATTATTTATTTTGGCCATCTGCACAATCCCATTTTCGAAGTAAATGCTTGTAACCTGGCTTCTCAGGTCGAATTCTTCTGTCCATTCACCCTGACCGTAGACTATCTCAACAATTGCCTTTAGGGACTCGGGAGTTATGCAGCTGCCGCAATCTGTGAAGCAGGCCCCGCATTTTTCACCCTGCTCGCAAATATCATTGCCGCAGCACGGGACAATAGGCTGGTGCGCACAAACATAATCGGTTTCAGGGCTGCACACATCCTCAGTGCATTTGTTGTTGTCATTGCATTCACTCTGGCAGCTGCTCAGGCTTTGTGTTTTCTTTGCCAGCTCCAGCATCTGGGTCGTGAATGTGTTGTAGCGGTCGCAGATTCCATCCAAATTCAGATCTGTGCAGCAGAAATCCCCGAATTTAGTGTATCCTTCGTCACACCGCTCGCCTAAAAATTTGCTGTGCAAGTAATGGTCGCACCTGCAGTCGCAGAATTGCTGGCTTCCGATTGTATAAGCAGCAGATGTAACGCTGTCATATGCTTTTTTAAGGCAACCGCCAAGGCAGACCCCTTCGCAATCTGAGCTCGCAGAACAATTTCTGCATTGAACCTCAAATATGGTCTCACCCTCCCTGAGCACCATTATTGTGGCCAGCAGGGCAATAAGGGAAACAATGACTACATCAACCAAGATTTTTTTGCGCCTCTTTTTTTCCTCGTCCGGCGTCTCATCAAAAATACTCCTTCTCTTTTCATCCTCAGGCATAACCTTAATTATTTACGGCTTTATTTAAATATTGCCCTGATTTTGGACTCTGCCAAGATTGCAAAATTTTAATAACATACCTTCCATCATGGCCGTATGACCGGCAAGATAATGCTGCCCAAGGGCAAACCAATGCTTTTTTATTCGCTGCCTGTTTTGACTATTTTGATCATCGGCTTTCTTCTCTGGGCAAAACCAGGCATCACAGGGCTGGCAATTGCCGAGCCTCTTGCTCCTGAAAAAATAAAAGTGACTATCCATACAGCAGACAATGAGGTCCTGCCTGAGCTTGCACAAGTCACAGTCAGGATAGGCAATGATGCAAAAATTATCACAGCTGAGGAATTCGTACAGCTGTCTGGAGTGAATCCAGTGAGGGTACAATTGCTGGGTGAGGCAGATGCATATGGCTTTACTGGTGCAAACCAATACAGCATAACTCTTGAACAGCTCGGGTTTGCAGATAAGTACCTTTTTTCAAGAACAGATTTGGAGGCATCTGTGACTTTTGGCGGCTCAGTGCTCAGAACTGCGAAAATCACAATAGGGCCGGATTAATGCCGTTGCCATTTTTTGCCCCTGACCCATTTTTTAGTCATAACTTATATTTATTATACTTAGTTATATTTATTTTATTATATTTAGTCATAGCCTGTAATAATTATCTTTTCAGCTAATACCTCTAATTCATTCCCAAACCTTGCCATCTCACCTTTTACTTCAATATTGGTCCCATTGGGCATCTTTAGGCTGCCTTCACCCTCCTTGAAATACACAACTTTGTAAGCCTGTCCGTATCTTTCCTCTTTGACAGCATACTGGATAGTCTTGTCGGTTTCCCTTGAATTGATGACCGTTCCAGAGAGGGTTATTTGCTTGCCGAGAAAGCTTTCCGCCCTTCCACTTTCAACACTTGGCACTTCTGCTGAGGCGGAAACATAATAGAGCCATGCCAGTCCAAGAATCCCGGTAACCAGGCTCATTGCAAGGAGGTTGCCTTCATCCATGCTTTTTCTAGGTTGGCTAAAATTAATATTCCTTCCTGTGAAAATCAGACCATTCTTCCGGGCATATTGGAAAAGTTTTGGGCCTGTTGCCCATTTAATGCGAAAAATAAATAAATACCGCAATGCAAAATACAATGATGTCAGACCAAATTGGCGTAATTTTTGCAATCCTTGCCATGGTGCTTTGGGGTGCCGAAGAGCTGTTCCTGAAAAAAGCCATTGACGGATTGAAAAGCCTGACAGCTTATTTAATCAACACTCTTACCGGGGTGGTATTACAGGTTGCAATTGTGCTTTTCCTGTTCAGCGAAAAAATCAGGCTGCTAACTTTTCCTGAATTCTGGCTTGTCCTCCTCGCCAGCTTCATTGGGTTCCTGGGTTATGTTTTTTTATATCTGGCTCTTGAAAAACAGGAAGTTTCGCTTATTGCCTCGCTCGATGAAAGCTGGATCATTGTTTCGGTCTTGATTGCAATCATCTTTCTGGGTGAAAGGCTAAGCCTTGTCAATACACTGGCCATACTGGTCATTTTAGCTGGCGCAGCATTGGTAAGCCTGGATTTTTCCAAAATCAGGCGTATCAAGATGATATCTGGTGCAGGATACGAGTTCATTTCCCTTATTTTTATCGGCACTGTCGTGCCTTTGGAAAAGTTTGTGGTAGACAGGATTGGCGAAGCAAACGCAATTTTCTATTTGGTTATACTCGTTGTGCCAATGATTTTTGCCTGGAAGCTTTTTTTGCACCAGAAATTTGTCAGGCCTAACCCTAAAATGCTGGGGATTGCCATGCTATCAGGGATTTCAGACGGAATAGCATTTGTATTTTATTTGCTGGCTATAAACAGGGCAACAGTCTCCATTGTCGCGCCGATTGTGGCTTCAAGCCTTGTGGTCACTGTAATCCTTGCCAGAATATTCCTGAAAGAAAAAATGACTGAAAAGCAGATTGTTGGGACAGGCTTAATCATGGCAGGCGTTTTGGTCTTGTCTGTTCTTTTTGGAGGGTAAGCATTCCGGAATATCCCTCCCAATTTCGGTTTTCCTTCATACAAAGGAGGCACAAGCATAATCATAGAATTTCAAATAAGATTTATTATCCTTATAGATAAGCTTTTAATATTATGCTCTTTTCTGAATCACCATGCCAAAAGCTAAATCTCCCGGTGGCAGCCCTGCTAAAGCAAGGAATGCAGAACCTGTTGGCCAAAAAAAGACCAAGGCATCAGTCAAGGCTAATAAGAAAGCCAAAGCCTTGGACGCCTCCAAGTCTATCTCCAATACACAGGAATCGCCTCTCAAATTTGCTGATACTTCCAAAATTGCAGTTTCAGCCAGGATAATAGAACAGGTAATTGGCCAGGAAGAGGCTGTTAATGTCATCAAGAAAGCCGCTTCCCAAAGAAGGCATGTGCTGCTGATCGGCGAGCCAGGCACTGGAAAATCCATGCTTGGCCTTGCACTGGCTGAGCTTTTGCCAAAGGAAAAACTGGTTGATGTTCTTTCATTCCCAAATGCAAATGATGAAAACCAGCCTTTGATACGGACTGTACCTTCAGGGAAAGGCCGGGACATTGTAATGCGTGCACGGCTTGAGTCCATGGGGCTTCTGAAAAACCAGAACATGCTTATGTTCATACTTGCGGTCGTGGCGATGATAATCCCCTGGTGGATCAGGTCACATTACAAATCAGACATAATGTTTGCCGCATTTTTTCTCGGGGGAATGCTTTTCCTCGCAATCTTTGTGATGTTCATTAATTTTAACAAGAAAAGCAGTGAAAAAGCGCTTGTTCCAAAAGTGATTGTGGACAATTACGATAAAAAGCAAACGCCTTTTTACGATGCAACTGGCGCGCATGCAGGCGCCCTTCTGGGAGACGTGCTGCATGACCCATTCCAAACAGGAGGGTTGGGCACACCTGCGCACGAACGCGTTGTTGCAGGCATGATCCATAAGGCCAATATGGGCGTTTTATTTGTGGATGAAATTTCCACACTCAAGCCGCATACCCAGCAGGAATTGCTCACGGCCCTGCAGGAAGGCAAATATTCTATCACCGGGCAAAGTGAGCGCTCTGCCGGCGCCATGGTCAGGACTGAAGCAGTGCCATGCAATTTTATCCTGGTAGCTGCCGGAAACTATGAAACCATAAAGCACATGCATCCTGCATTGAGGTCAAGGATAAGGGGCTATGGCTATGAAGTGTATATGAAAGAGACAATGAAGGACACGCAGGCGAACCGCGACAAAATTGCAATTTTTGTCGCGCAGGAAGTGGTAAAGGACAAAAAAATCCCCCACTTCAGCAAGGATGCGGTTGATGCAATCATTGAGGAAGCCAGGCGCATGGCAAATAGAAAAGGCCACCTGACGCTCAGGTTCAGGGAACTTGGCGGCTTGATAAGGGCTGCTGGCGACATTGCAATTGAAAGGGGAAAGACACTGGTGGAAAAGGACCATGTGCCCAGCGCAAGAAACATTGCCAGGACACTGGAACAGCAAATTGCAGACAGCTATATCGAAAGGAAGAAGGAATATGAAGTCATAATCACGAAAGGCAAAAGAGTTGGCAGGGTCAATGGCCTTGCCGTGATTGGCGGCGGCTCAGCCTTTAGCGGAATTGTGCTGCCAATTGAAAGCGAAGTCACATCCGGAGGCAAGCAGCTTGAAATCGTTGCAACAGGAAAGCTGGGTGACATTGCCAAGGAAGCTGTTAAGAATGTGCATGCAATAATCAAGAAATACTTTGGAGAATCCATTAAGGGCAGGTATGACTTCCATGTGCAATTCCTGCAGACATATGAAGGAGTGGAAGGCGATTCAGCATCCATCGCAGTCGCAACTTCAATTATCTCAGCGCTCAAGGGCGTTCCGGTGAAGCAGAATTATGCCATGACCGGCTCCCTGTCAGTGCGCGGGGAGGTCCTGCCTGTTGGCGGCGTCACTTCAAAAGTGGAAGCTGCCATAGAAGCCGGCATGGAATTTGTCATTGTGCCCAAGACAAACATGATGGACATAATCATAGACAAGGACAAGCTCAAGCGCATCAAGATTATCCCTGTAGAGACTATTGCAGATGTTCTCAAAGAGGCCCTTGACTGGAATGGCAAGGAGCCAATATTAAAGAAAATAGCTGGAGCACGCTAGGCTATTGGCGAGCTGTTGCTTAGTTCATCCAAGACCATCCAACTACAGAAGACCGTGAACCACCCTGAGGTCAAAGCTCTAGGTATATACCTCATATCCGCAAACTATTTAAAGCCCGGTCCAAAGGAAGTTCAATATGAAAAAAAGGAAATCAATGGGCAAAAAGCCGGCTCTGCCGAGAAAGGCAGGGAAGGGAGGGAAGGCCAGGAAAGGCAGCCCCAGGCCAGGCAAATCAAGTGCCCCTGACAATTATAGCCTTCTCAACTCTCCACATGTGGTGCCCACAAAAGAATGCCCTGTATGCGGCAGCAGAAACGTGCATTACAATAAAGAGCGCGCTGAGCTGGTATGTCGGGAATGCGGGGAAATACACGCTCAAATAGTCTAAAATGAAATAGCCTGGAAGGTGTGGTCATTTTCTGACATAATCAAACATAATGCATAATGGCATTATCTTGCCTTTGTTCCTAATTGTTCATATTTCCTTTCAATTTCCTTATCCTGCGCGCAGCCAGGAATATCAGGAAAATTACAGCAATGAGCAATACCCAAACAGCATATCTGGCCACCTTCTGGCCATTTTCCTTTGCCGGAACATCATAAGAATAGATTTGCAGGCCCTCCTCATTAAGTATGACAACCTTTTCTTCATCCGGATATGTCGGCAATGTCAAGGCAAAGTCATTTTCAGTGAGGATGGTCAATCCTCCGCTTATCTCGTCCTCATTATATTCGTGCAAGTAAATTTTCGCAGGTGAAATGAATTTTATGCCAAACAATTCATTGTCATTTTGGCCAAGGATTTTAAGGGAATAGCCCTGTTTTGGCTGAATCCTGTAATCAGGATAGTAGCCAAGCCTTGTTGTTTGGGAGGACAGGACTAATGAAGCTCCGGCATCAGATGCACTTTGGTAGTGGAATGTCATGATTCTTACTGTTTCCGGCCTTGCCTGGACCGGCGAAGCTGCTATGATTATGGCAATTGCCACGATAAAAAGGCAAGCCGCATTCTTCACATTTTTTGCACGGGAAAAAGGCTTCATTGATACCCCTCCAGTGCCCTTGCCATTGCATCTTCATTAATTGGGCCGTAGCTTGTATCAGACAAATCCCTCATAACCGAAGTGAGCGTGCCGCGGTAGTAATTTCCAAGCGTGCATCCTTTTTCACAAACCGGATTTATGCTCCATTTATTGCATCCGCTATAATCACAATTCGGGTAATCAGCCGGGTCATAGCCAGGATACTGGCTGTAATATGCCTCATCCTCATATTCCTCAGCCAGGTTGCCAATGGCATGGCCCAATTCATGCAAAATCACAGAACTCCTGTCACGCGTCGTGACCTTGACAAGGTTCATGATGCTGCTCGACCTGGCAGTCCCCAAAAAGCCTTCGTTGTAAATCACAAGAACAAAATCATTGGGGCAATGCGAGGCAAGGCTGTTGACAACTGATTCATCACACTTGATAATCCTGTTTTGGGCATTGCAGCTCAATGCCTCAATATCCTCAACCCTGAAATAATTCATCTTGTCATTATATCCTCCAAAAAATTCATGCCCCCTCAGCTCACTTATGTAGCTGTCTGAATCAGCGATAAAGTCATCAATATTCCCGTAGTTTGCAGGAATGACAACTATATCCAATTTTTTTTCCGGATCTCCGCTGTAATGCACATTTGTGCAGTCATCGCCGCTTCTCCTGTTCTCCGAAGTTATATCCTTGAAATCACCTTTATTTTCCAGCTTAAGCTCAACCTTCCTATTTTCCACTCTGATGCAAAAGGGATTAGACTCCTTTTGCAGCCTTAAGTCAGGAACCTCATAAGCATGGTATTCGCCTTCATAGCTGATGAAAACATTGGCATTCGAGAAGATATCCACAACTGCAGAAAGCCTGTTGTTCAGAAATTCATCGTATTGCCTCTTCCTATCGACAAAGCAAATTTCGTCAGCGCTGTTTGGCATTGAAAAGCTGATGGCCTCGACATTACCGATATCAGATGAGTCTGTTTTCAGCATTTTTGCAAGCCGGTCCCTGAAAACCAGGAGATCTGCCTCATTGCTGTCCTTGCCGATTTTGACCAGGTAAAAAGTGCCCAGTGCCCCTATTGCCAGAATCACTATTGCCACGCTGACATAAATCAGCGGAGTCAAGGCTTCCTGTCCTCTTTTATCCATAAACATGTGAAAATATTCTGTTTATGGCTATTTAAATTTTGTTTATCCAGAGGCCTTGCCCGAAAACTCGCCTTCCGGCTCGGTTTGGACATCCGCTCAGCATTGCGGCTTCCCGCGAATTGCATTTTTCTCCTCCGCAACCCCGAAAAATGCATAATCCCTCCGGGAATGTGCTTCGCAAAATTGATGCCCAAACTCACTTTTCTGACAAGACCTTATCCAGAAGAAATAACCTTATCGCCAGGCTACCAGCACATCGTCTGTCCTGAGGTACGGGTCGATTCCAGCATTTTTGATATCTGTCCTGATGCCATGTGTGCTTTCAAGTATCCCGAGCCAGGCAATCATTGCAGCATTGTCAACAAAAAACTGGTTTTGCAGGACAAAGCTATTCGCACCCCTCTCCTTACACATTATCCTGGCCATTTCCTGAAGCCTCTTGTTGCATGCAACCCCTCCACCGAGCAAAAGTTCCTTTTTGCCAGTATGGGCCAAAGCGCGCTCGCTAACCTCAATCAGCATGGCAAAAACAGTCTCCTGCGCTGAATAAGCCAAATCCTCATTCCTGTATTTTCCACTCTTGATTTTCTCCTTGATATTTGTCAGCAAGCCGCCGAAGGAAACATCCATTCCTTTCACCGTGTATGGCAATTCTATGTATTTCCTGCCTTTGGATGCAAGGCTTTCAATAATCGGCCCTCCTGGGAAACCAACACCCATCTCCCTGGCCAATGTGTCCAGGAAATTTCCTATTCCTGTGTCCAATGTTTCGCCGAAAATCCTGTATTTCTTTCCTTCGTATGCAATAATCTGGGTGTTTGCTCCAGAGGCGTAAAGAAGAATTGGGTCTTTTGCATCAGTCAGGAGCCTGCCGATTTCAAGGTGGGCAATGCAATGGTTCACACCAATGAGGGGGATGCTGTTCTGCACGGCAAGGCTCCTTGCTGCCATGGCACCGATCCTGAGGCAATGGCCTATGCCGGGCGAGGCAGAATAACTAATGAGGCTGATATCCTTTATCGAGACTTTGGCGGTTTCCAGCGCTTCGCGCACAATCCTGCCGCAGTTTTCCGCATGGTGCAATGCCACTTTGTGGGGTATCATGCCGCCTGATTTGGTCGTGAAGCTGCTTTTGACATTGCTGAGCACTTTGCCACTGTAGGTGACCACGGAGCCTCCAAATGTGTGCGCAGTGCTTTCAATCCCAAGGCAAAATTTATCCATTTTTTCCATAGGGATATGACATGGCGGGTTAATTATAAACCTTGCTAGAATTTATTTTCCTGTTACCTTTTTGGACTTTATGAGCCTGTAAATACCCCTCTCAATTTTTTCAGGGTCCTTGACGTGAAACAGGTAAATGTTTGGATTCGAGTCATCTGTGGTGCTTATGATAATCTGGCCGGCATTGCACATCCTGTCCCATAATCCCATTTTCATTGTAATGTCCTTTATCCTCTCATAAGGCGCGGAAATTTTCGTTATTTTCACAAGCTTGTACTCTGTTATCAGATGTGTTTCGAAAAAATAATACCTTGTGTGCATAAGCTTCACAATTTTCAGGGCTACGGGCACGATCCCCAAGATAACAACTATCCCTGCCAATATGCTGATTTCAGTTGTGGCTGATATCTCAAATATGCCCACTGCGCCGAGCATGGAAAGTATTGCAAATGCCACCAGGGCTATCAATATGCCCAGCCCCAAATTCTTGATTACCGTAGGCAGCAAGGCATTGACAATGCTTGGCCTGACTGTCAGCAATGGCTTGTCCATAAGAACACATCACCATCTGCCTATTAAATATATTTTGTTTTTTGACGCCGAAAACCGGCAACCTGGATTTACTTATCACCGGCATTTTCAACTGCAGAAATCATCCGTTCCAATTCCCTGGCAATTCCCCTGCATTTCTGGTCCAGCTGGTCCAGCTGGTCATTTGTAATATACCCAATATCCCTGCTCATCGTGCCTAATGCAATTATGCCGTTGGCTGATGCATTGGCATATGTCATGAAAAAAAGGAACTCCCTGCCCTCGCGAACCGCAAGAGCCTTTGAAATGTTGCTGACAACAGACAATGCCAATTTTCTGAGGAGGGGAATCATCACGTGCGCTTCATATTTTGGAAACTGCACCGTGAGCGTGTAAACTTCAACCGCCATGGAGTTGGCTTTTTCGGAAAGGCCGTTTTCCGGGATTTCATAAACTTCTTTGCTTTTCATCCACCAATCAAATTTCATTGCCTTATTATGCATTTGGTGAGATTATTCGCAGATTTTCCGTATGTTGCCCTGCTTATCACATTTTTTCCGGAAATGCAGAAAAGAGGATTCTATCTGACCATCCCGAACTTCTTGTTTTTCCGTGTCATTTTCAGGAAATTTTCGAGCCGTGTCCTGAACATTTTTGGATTTTTCCGATAATATTCTATGCCAGCAATCCTTATTCGCTTGTAATGGTCTGGGAAACTCCGGAAATTATTCCAGACTGTTTTGTCCTGCTTCAATGCTTTCATTATGTCCGGCCTGATCTTGATATCTTCAGAGGTGTCATTGTCATGGAAATGTGCAAGGCCTTCCGGAGCCATCTTGTTCTGTTTTATCATCATCCTGGCCCTTTCCATGTTCATCTGCGACATAGGGCTGCCTTTTCTCCTTGGAGTATACCTTTGCGCAGTTGCATCCTTGTTTATTTTCTTGACTATGCTGTCAATCCAGCCAAAGCACAATGCCTCCTCGACTGCGTCGTTGTAAGGAATTCTCGGCCTGTTGCTTGCCTTGTTGTAGTAAATCAGCCAGATTTCCTTTTCCTTTTTGTAGTTCTTCTTCAGCCAGGAGCGCCATTGGCTTCTTTTTGTGAGGTAAAGTGTTTTGGTGATTTGCATTCTCTTGAGAATTATTTAACTGGATGGGATAATTCTTATTCCATCCTTTTCCTTTGTTAGCGTGCCATGCTTTCCTTCTGATATATTGAATTCATCAGCTATTTCACTCGGTATCCTGACTGCGATGCTGTTTCCCCATTTTGCAAATGTGATTTCTTTCGCTTTCCTCAATTTCCTGTATTTCTGTGCGAGTTCATTCAATTGCTTCATGTCCATGATTTCTTCCTGGCAATTCGGACATCTATATGCATCAAAATCTATTCCATCCTGCTCAATTTTTCCCCTTATCTTTTTCATTATGCCTTTTTGGCATGCCGGACATTTCATTTTAATTGCCTCTCTCCACTGTTTTTATGATAATATAATTTCCTAAATCTTCACCGATGCATATTATTGAGTCTTTTTTCCCTTTGCTGGCGAACTTTATACCTTTCTTTCCAAATCTTTTTGTTTGCCCTGTCATTATAGCATTATAAACCTGGTCTGGACATGCAATCTCCCTTTCCCTTCTGATTGCATGGACTGTTATGATTATTGGCTTGCCGTCAAAATAAATCTCGCTCATTACGTATACACCTGTATATACATGTATATTATTTAAATGTTTTGGTTTTGATATACTATACTTTCAAGAATTAATAAGACTTTATTGTGAAAAGACGGAAGAATTGCGATTGGCAAAGGCTTTTATTGTAGGTTTCCAATATTGGTAGTATGAAGATACAGAACTCAAAGAATAAAACGTTTCCCAAGAATAAATATGAGGTTATTTTTTTAGTGTTTGTAAGCTCCTTGGTAATATCATTAGTACTCACATCAATGCTTCTTGAATTACCTTCATTTATTCGCAATTTCGATAAGTGCTCGAATAGTGAAATCGGATGTGGGATATTAGTCTACTCTTACTCAATTATTTTTCTGTATTGGACCGCAATTATACTGTTTGCATTTTCTATAATCCTTTTACCAACAATTTGGTTCTATGCAAAGTACAGAGAATCAAAAGCAAAGTAAATATGGATTGTGACAACTTTCCACATTCTCATACCTACCTCTCGACATTTCTCGACTAAAATTTCATTCCTCTATCAAGTCAAATCAAAAAATTACAAGAAATTAATGAATCAGACCATAGGCAAAGTATTGGAAGGTATGAACTATTGGTAACAGCATGCTGAACACCTCGTTACCTTGGTGCTTACACATCTGTCCCATCAAGCGAGTGTTGTACTCATGTTCTACGGTGTCTATTTTCACGGGGGGTTTCGGGCTTAGATGCTTTCAGCCCTTATCCCGTAAAGCGTAGCTGCCCGGCATGCCTTGTCAGACAACCGGTCTACCAGAGGCTTCGAAGTACCGTTCCTCTCGTACTAGATACTCCTTCCGCTCAGACACCAACATTTCCAGTAGATATCAAACAAACTGTCTCACAACGTTCTGAACCCAGCTCACGATCCCTTTTAACGGGTGAACACCCCCACCCTTGGCCGCTTCTGCACGGCCAGGATAGGAAGAGCCGACATCGATGTAGCAAGCCGCGCCGTCGATATGAGCTCTCGGGCGCGACAACTCTGTTATCCCCGGAGTAACTTTTCACTTTCGTGTTAGGATTGCTTATTGTTCACATTCCTATCAGTCCGGCTTTTGCCCTTACACTCTACGATGGATTTCTGACCCATCTGAGCCGAACTTTGGGCGCTGTTGATACCATTTCAACAGCGTGCCACCCCAGCCAAACTGTCCACCAATAGCTGTCCCTCTTTCGAGGTTAGCAGCGTAAACCCTAAAGACTAGTGTTTCATTTGCGTCTACACGTAATCTAGCGACTACGCTTTAGCGACTACTAGCTACCCTACACATCAGGGTTCACGTTGCAGCTACAGGCTACAGTAAAGTTTCACGGGGTCTTCGCTTCCCACTGGAAATCTCTGGAATTTGCACCAGACATGGAGTTCGGTGGAGTCCGTCCGGGGACAGTGATGATCTAGTTACGCCACTCATGCAAGCCGACATTCAATCGGCAAGGTATTACGCTACCTTAAGAGAGTTATAGTTACTCCCGCCGTTTACCAGCTCTTAGCCCGGTTGAACCCGGGTTTGAAGTACTGGCACTGGGCAGACGTCACCTTGTATACACAGCTTTACAGCTTCGCACAAGGTTAAGTTTTTGTTAAACAGTCCGACCATCCTAGTTATTGAACCCTGCGTTCGCATACATAATACACAAAAGCAGGGACCCCTTATACCAAAGATACGGGGCCAATATGCCGAGTTCCCTCGAACGGATTAATCCATCACACCTTAGGCTTCTCACCAAGGGGCACCAGTGCTGGTTCTGGGTATGGTTATGCACGATCCATCCCTGTTCCTTTTTTACGAGCTCCAGGCATTAGCTGAACAATGCAAAGCACTGCTGTTCTCAGCTTTAATCAGGTTCTCATCGTTACGATACTCCCCTGATATATGCTGATTAACACAAACGACTATTTGTGTCAGCCTAGCCCAAAGCGTCAGAAACAAGGCCTGCGTTACCGCGTGTACGCGCATAGTACAGGAATATTAACCTGTTTCCCTTTCCCGTGCTCCATTTTCTGGGCACAGTTAGGACCAACTTACCCTTGACTGATCTACATTGTCAAGGAACCCTTGCCCTTTCGGTGGCAGAGACTCTCACTCTGCTCAGATCTTACTACCGCCAGGATTCTCATACTTACAAGGTCCATGCCCTCTTTCGAGGACACTTCTACCCTCACAAGTCGCCATACCTACCACTGTTCTTGTTGAACGTCTGCAGTATCGGCAGCTGATTTAGCCCCGTCCATTTTCAGGGCTTATTCTCTTGACGAGTAAGTTGTTACACACTTTTTAAAGGGTGGCTGCTTCTAAGCCAACCTCCTCGCTGTCTTGGAGAATAAACACCTTTTACCCTTTAACACTCAATCAGCATTTTGGGGCCTTAACTGCAGTCTGGGCTGTTCCCCTTTCGAGGCCCAAGCTTACCCCGGACCCCCGTTTACCAATATCTACGACGCTTGAACATTCGGAGTTGGACAAGGAACCGATCCCTTTCGAGACCTAAATCCCTGATCCGTATCTCTACCATTCAAGCTATCTCCTTTGGCACTTGACTGCGGCCAACTTCGGTAGGAACCAGCTATCGCCTGACTCGATTGGCTTTTCACCCCTAGCCCCAGGTTAGAAGAACACTTGCACGTAGAACCTCTTCGGGCCTCCACACGGTTTTACCCGCACTTCACCCTACCAAGGGCTAGATCGTCAGGCTTCGGGTCGCACCTAAGTGACTCCACGCATTTTCATACGCCGCCCCTAATTGCTTGCGGGCATGTCGCTTTCGCTTCGGGTCCTTCTTTTGGAATTACCCTCGCCACTTAAATGCACTCCCTGGCACGTTATTCGAAACGAACGATAGAACGCCTTAGCGCCCTATCTCTAAAATAGCTATTAGGTTTCAGGATCTTTTTACTCCCTGTTAAGGGTTCTTTTCAACTTTCCCTCACGGTACTTATCCTCTATCGGTCTCCAGACGTATTTAGGGTTGGAAGTTAATACCTCCCAAATTCCTGCTTAATATCCGATAAGCAGTACTCAAGAACTCTTCACATCCTCTTGCCTTTCCCTTACGGGGCTATCACCCTCTATGGCATTCCTTTCCAGAAAACTTCTGGTCAGGCTCAAGGATTAAAAGAAGGTCTTAAAACACCACATCTCCTTACCATTGCTGGCAGGATTCAGTTTGCCCTCTGCTGTGTTCAGTCGCTCTTACTGGCAGCATCTCAATTGATTTCTTTTCCTACGGGTACTAAGACGTTTCAATTCCCCGAGTTCCCCCTCCTTACGGAGTGCTAGGTGAAGTCACATTAGGAAATCCATGGTTCAATGGCTACATGCGCCTTCCCATGGCATATCGTTGCTTGTCACGTCCTTCTTCAGCGACTGGAGCCAAGTCATCCGCCTAATAGCGTATGATTCCAAACTCTTTGCCTATGGTCTTTCATCAATAGGAACTGAGTGATTAATTCAGGCTATCTAGACCCTTCATACATTACGGGTTGCGTAACGTATTGCATCTTGTCTCTCATTTGTGATGAGCATGATTTATGTTAAGTGAATATGAAATGGACCCGTCGGGACTTTCAATATGCCCCCGAGGTCCGTGAGCATAATTTTTGAACCCGAGGCCTCCGCCTTGCAAGGGCGGCGCTCTACCGCTGAGCTACGGGCCCATTGGTGATTATTATCATATTATGAATCGAGCTCTGTTCTTGCCATTTCAAATCTTGGAGATTTTTTATGATCAAAAACATCCCGGTTATATGAGGAATATGAAATGAGCCATGCAATATCCTGAAATTCTGCACAAGAAACACTTGAAAAGAAAAAAAGGAGGTGATCCAGCCGCAGGTTCCCCTACGGCTACCTTGTGACGACTTAGCCCACCTCACTGACAAAAGATTCGACATAACCAATAAGCTATGTCTCACCCAAAGCCTGCTCGGTTGGCTTGACGGGCGGTGTGTGCAAGGAGCAGGGACATATTCACCGGGCGCTGTTGACACCCGATTGTTGCGCGCGTGTAGCCCAGAGGATTCGGAGCATACAGACCTACCGTTGCCCGCGCCTCCCTCCCGTTTTCACGGGCAGTGCTCATAATGTGCTCAGTCCATCGATGATGCCGTTAGCAATTATGAGTGCGGGTCTCGCTCGTTGCCTGACTTAACAGGACACCTTACGGCACGAGCTGACGACGGCCATGCACTACCTCTCGGCTCGTTAGGTAAGCCATTCAGACTGACCTTCATCCTGCCGTCGCCTCTGGTGAGATGTTCTGTGTTGAGTTAGATTAAACCGCACGCCGCACCCCTTGTGGTGCTCCCCCGCCAATTCCTTTAAGTTTCAGTCTTGCGACCGTAATTCCCAGGTGGCGAGCTTAACACCTTCGCTTCGACACTGCACATTCACGAAGAATGTGCAACACCTAGCTCGCAGCGTTTACGGCTGGGACTACTCGGGTATCTAATCCGGATTGCTCCCCCAGCTTTCGTTCCTCACCGTCAGATCCGTTCTAGCTAGACGCCTTCGCCACAGGTGGTCCTCTCAGGATTATAACATTTTACCGCTCCCCTGAGAATACCTCTAGCTCCTCCCGGTCTCTAGTTTGCTAGTGTCCCCTGCACACTGTTAGGTTAAGCCTAACAATTTCACAGAAGATTTGTCAAACCGGCTACGAACGCTTTAGACCCAATAATTGTGGCTGCCACTCATGGCGCGGGTGTTACCGCGGCGGCTGGCACCCGTCTTGCCCACCATTTATTCGCCAAAGTATTTACCTTTGGCAAAAGCCTACGCTAAATCGCATAAGCACGTAGGATTCCCTCCTCACGCTTTCGCGCATTGGGAAGTTTTCGCGCCTGCTGCACTCCGTGGAGCTAGGGCCAGTATCTCAGTGCCCTTCTCGGGGCGACCTCTCTCAAGGCCCCTACGGATCTCTGGCTTGGTGGGCCGTTACCTCACCAACTACCTAATCCGCCGCCATCTCATCCTTAGGTGTTGCCTTTAAGGGAAAGAACATTCCAGTGACTTTCCCCTATCCGGTATTGACCTCAGTTTCCCAAGGGTATCCCAGTCCTAAGGGCAGATTAATGACGTGTTACTGAGCATTGCGCCGGCATTGCTGCCTGACTTGCATGGCTAAACCGAATCCTACTAGCAGCAGCCGCCCGCAGGATCAACGGGTATTGATTATACGGTCGACTGTTTACTATTATTGTTCTAGTACGTTAAATTTCAGAATTGGCATTGCATGGTCTCATTCATACTTGATTGTTGCATCAAGTACACACTGATTGTGAGAATGGGAGATGATATTGCGGAAAGTGTACCGCAGAACCATGCAGGAAATTCGGCCCGTTTATAAAGCTTTCTAACCCGTATATGAAATTTTTTAGGCAATCTCATGAATTTTAATACGTTGTTACTATATAATAATCACTATATAGTAGCGAAAGCTTTAAAAAGCTGGATTACGATGTGTAGTAATATGGGCAAATATGTGGCAATTATTTCAGATTTGGACGGGAAAGCCTCTGTACTGAGAAGGCTAAAATCATCTATACCTCATGGCTCTACTGTTATTTATGATGGTGATATCCACGGGGAACCTGACAGGACTTTCAATGAAAAAATTGGCAGGCAGGTCAAACATGATGCAGTTGGGTATTATGCAGAATTACACAGGCAAAGCAGAGAACAGACACCAGAATACATGCAATGGCAACGAAATTCTTATTATACAACCAAAGACACCCTAAACGAAATCATTGAATCAACTCTTTGGTCAGATCCAATCCTTGTCACGGGGAACCGGGAAGTATATCAGTCTGACCTGTGGAATTATGATTCTGGAATGGAAAGCCCTTCAGACATTTTTCGAAACAGCAGCATCCCTTATGTCGAGAATTTACCAATCCTCAAATCTTATAAAAATGGAAGGGAGACAAAAGATGAAAGGAATGCAGACACTGCAGTTGTAATAGTGCCTTATGTCCGGTCAAAAAGCCTGGATGAAAAACTTTCCATGGCAAAGGGCATTGAGCCAACGGGCACAGATGCTGAAAAATCCGCTATCTATGAGCTGATAAGGGACGATGGGATTGTTGACAGGATAAAATCTATAGACCCAAAAAACATTTTTGTCGTGATGCATGAAAATCCCAGCCCTGAATTATTCGCCCCCTTCGGAAAGCCATACGAATCTGACAACAAAAACCTCTATTCTGTTTTGGCCAGCGAAATGTCAGCCATCAAGAATTCCGGGAAGAGCAGGGCCACCAGGCTTCTGTTCATCTATGGGCATATTGGCCCGGACAAGGGGAAATTCTACAGGACGGTAAACCTCGACGGCAACAACATTGACACCCTGCACATGAAAGAGGGTGAAGAATTCCTAATCATTGATACAGAATCAGGAGAGATTGTTGACGCCGGAACTGTAGGCTATGATGCCAATGCAGCGTTTGCCGAGATTGAATCGGATAGGGATGGCCAGGCAGTGCATGGCCTTGAGGCAGTAATTGCCGGAGCAGAAGGCGCATCCGGGGATTCCGGAAGCGCTGAGTAAAGTCTAGCACTGTAAAATTAATATGTTAAAAAAGAAAATAGCGAGATGCCAAAACAATCCATTACTTGGATCGTCTCCTTTTCTCCTTCTTCATCCTTTTGCGCTGCCACTTCCATCTCATCTGTTTTTTCTTTTTCCAGCGCCTTGAACTTCTTTTCATTATACGACCTCCGATTGCATCAACTTTTTGTTCAACTAATATGTTCAGCTAATATAATGCTCCGTCCGGCAGCTGACCTCAGCTGGCACGGGAGCGTATTAATGGGATTTCGCTTTACTCCATCCCATAAACTCACTACACCTTTTTTCCACTTTACTATTTAATGCTCCGTCCGGCAGGAGAAACCTTGCGGTTTCTGGCGCCGTACGTCGCATTCACTGCGTTCATGCTCCGTCCGGGATTCGAACCCGGGTCGCGGCCTCGAAAGGGCCGCATGATTGGCCGGACTACACTAACGGAGCAAATGACACGATCATTTGACACTCGAATTAGTCTTGAGGGGATTTCGCCTTGCTCAATCCCCTGAACTCCATTCAAGCGTGATGAGCTTTACAACCCGATTCTCGGCAGCAAATCCATCCTTTCGAAGAAAGGACTTTTTTGGATGTTAATCCTCTCTTAAAAGGCTATTCGTTGACGGAATATAATAGGGGCCGTCTAGGCCCCTTTTATGGGCCTGGCCGGATTTGAACCGGCGACCACCGGCTCTCTTCGAGCCGTTCATTGTAAATGAAGCGAGGCCATATAAGACCGGCGCTCCACCAGGCTAAGCTACAGGCCCGGAGCTGACCTCAGCTCACACGGGAGCTGGTACGACACTCGCGTTGCTCGGTCGTACGAACTGCGATTTCAGCATCTCTTCGATATGCGGCTGCCGGGATTCGAACCCGGGTTACGTCCGTGGCAGGGACGTGTCCTACCGCTAGACTACAGCCGCGCAACATAGCAATATCATTCTCATCAAGCCAATTTGCATGTCAATTGCCACGAGAACGGTAATTGCCACTTTGGAAAAGAATACTAAATCTGTTTATAAAGGTTGGGGAAAAGAAGGCCTAGTAGAAAATCCCATCGGCGACAGCCGATGTTGTAGGCTATCAGCCTACAAAACAGCTCAGCTGCCTGCGTTCTTATGTGCCTTGACCTTACATAGCTTC